>NZ_CACTIU010000028.1:0-14698 GCF_902713635.1 Wolbachia endosymbiont of Cardiocondyla obscurior
ACAACCGTCATCCCGCTGCTTGTTAGCGGGATCTCTTGTTAGCGGCTGAGATACCGCGAATGAATCGCGGTATGACGTAGATTGCTGTCATTCCAGTGCTCCTTTTTTTGTCATCCCAGTGTCTGGGCACTGGGATGACAGCTAGCCTGACAACCGTCATCCCGCCACTTGTTAGCGGGATCTAGAAATAC
The DNA here is from genome assembly GCF_902713635.1 of Wolbachia endosymbiont of Cardiocondyla obscurior. Taxonomy (NCBI): domain Bacteria; kingdom Pseudomonadati; phylum Pseudomonadota; class Alphaproteobacteria; order Rickettsiales; family Anaplasmataceae; genus Wolbachia; species Wolbachia endosymbiont of Cardiocondyla obscurior. The sequence goes on from NZ_CACTIU010000028.1 coordinate 192, forward strand.
CGAGAATGAATCGCGGTATGACGTAGGACTGCTGTCATTCCAGTCTGGAATCTAGTTCTTATTGTACATTTACTTGGTAGAGTTAAATTTCCTGGATCCAAGTAGTCGGCTACTCGGATGACAGGAGAAGGTACTGCCGTCATAAAGGAACCAGTGTCAGCTACTTGGATGATACCTTTTTTCTACTTAGTTTGGGTTATGCAAGAAGTCTATTATAATCAGGCTTTAAATGTGCGGAAGTAATTTTTTTCGTTAAAGTAAAAAATTTTTTCTATAGCTGATCAAAGTGGGATCAAGAGAAACTTACCACTTTCTTTACAAAGGGTTTGATGTTACCATTTGACTGCCTATTCTGAATTTATTGAATGAACGTTAACATAAAAAATCTAGTTCATGCTTTCTCTAAATTGCCAAGTTTAGGGCCATCATCATCACGCAGGTTAGTTATACATTTACTCCAAAACAAAGAAAAAGTTATGCTACCACTTGCATCTTTGATTAAAGAGCTAGCAGATCTTATAATAGAGTGTGAAGTTTGCGGAAATCTAGATACTAAGTCACCTTGTTCTATTTGTACTAACCCAAAACGTGACACTAAGTTACTGTGTGTAGTAGAAGAATTAGGTGATCTATGGGCGTTTGAAAAAGGAAGTATATATTCAGGTTTATACCATGTTTTGGGTGGCAGATTATCTGCGATAAATGGCATAGGTCCAAAAGAACTTAACCTTGATACTATTCTGGAAAGAGTGACAAAATCTAAAGTTGAAGAGATAATTATTGCAATTAATCCGACATTAGAGGGTCAAGTTACTGCACAATATATAATTGAATTGCTAAAAAACTTGAATATGAAAATATCACGTCTTGCTTGCGGCATACCAATGGGCGGAGAAATTGACTACCTAGATGAAGGAACGCTGAGGATAGCACTTACTTCAAGACAAGAATATGAGTTAAATATAAAATAAGACATGTGCTTAAAAAAACTTATATCGCTAATAACATTCAAAAAGAAAGAAATAGCGCCACCACTTAAAGTGGTGGCTTGGGAAAATGACCGCCTAAACTATAAGCAATTTTCAGGTAAATTCAACACTATAATTAAAACAATTGATCAGTCTTTTACAATAATATCTTTAGAAGGATATGATGGATGGGGCAAGACGTTTTTTTTGAAAGAATGGGTAAAAGAGTTAAAACAGCAAAATGAAATTGTAGCTTATTATAGTGCATGGGATATCAATGCATTGGACCAACCACTTCCTTCTTTTTTAAATTTTCTATTTGAAGATTTATTTGCATCGTATGAAGTAAAAAGAAGCGTTATACAACAGTTCAAGAACATAAACCAAGAGCTATTTTCTCTAAACACACTAGGAAAGCTGATCAGTAAATCTCCACTTGCTATGCTTTCAGTATTTCTTGATGCTGCAAAAGAGGCTGATAAAAAAGACATAGGTTTTGTCTTGAGTGAATTAAGTCTTCTCCAAAGAAGAAAAGAGAGTACTAGAGATTTCAAAATACAGTTAGCGGATGTGGTTAATAAAATCAGAAAAGACAAAAACATTTATATAATGGTGGATAATCTTGATGTGTGCCGTCCTAAATTCGTTGTCGATTTTTTGGAATCTATAAAGTATATGCTTGATGTGGAGGGGCTGGTTTTCATTATTTCTGTAAGTAAAGATAAGAGTAATGTACAAAGAGCAATCAGCACAATACTTGGACCAAATTTTGACCTAAAATCTTTTACTGATCTCTCTTTACATTTGCCAAAACAACCGATAGAAAAATTTACAAAAGAACTATTTGAAAATATTAAATTACCGAAAAAGTCAAAAAATTTGATTGTAGATAGTTTTATATTTTATGCAGAAAGCCTGTCACTATCGTTAAAAACAATAGAATACTGCGTAAAAAAAATAAAGCTGTGTCTTCTGAATCACACAAGAGAAGAATTACCTGATCCGAATTTGTTTGCATTTTTGGTAATACTGCAATCAATAAATATTGATATATATGAGGAACTAGATTCCTCATGTCAAAGATCCTTGGAAAAAATTGAAAATGAATATAAATCTTTAGTTCTAAATGGTCAAGAAGAATGGGAAAAACTTAAAACCTCTCTAGAAACTGCTTTTGCAGAGAGGGAGTCAAAAATTAACAAAGCTATAAAGGATATACTATTTTGAAAAGATACCCTACCTTCACATATACAAAGATAGGGTAACATTTGATTAACGCCCTTTTACTATGTCATTACCTTGTTCAAACTTTCTGATTAATTCGCTTACATTGACATTAGATAATTTTTTACCTGCAGATTTGTCATTATGTGAAGCATCAGGTTTACGAAGGTCTTCCTTACTGTTACTCCTAGTAATATTACATCTAACAATGTTTGAATTATTAGACTTATCGCTTACATCTGAAATATTGCTTTTTTCACTACATGAAGACGAATTACTCGACATATTGCCTAAGCTAAAGAGCTTTTTACCTTGATAGATTGGATTCCAATCAAGTGGATTATAAGTTTTTTGCTAGTCTCAACCTTTTGGTTATTTTGCTGTTTAGGAGAAAAACCAAGTTTTTCTCTTTCTTTCTTGCTTAGCGTTTTGAGAAATTTTACGGTTTCTAATTCATCAGTTGCTTGTACTTTATGTAAATCAAAGCTTTTTTGATGGTTATCCTGCTTAACATTTTCCATCATTTTATCTTTTATTGTTCTATCCTCATCATCAGAAGTGCTGCTACTAACATCACTGATACCACTACCCCCTGAATCACGGCGTTGTTTGTTAGGAGTGCTATGAATATTGTCTTCCATGAGTTTTCGCATTGTTGGGCCAAATGTTCTTCCAAGATTGCTACTCACTGTTTTATTACTATCATTTGCTTGGAAATGAGATGCATTTTGCTCAAAAATTGCTTTTATTCCAGCAAATTTAGCTTGGGAAGATTTCGGAGGAACAGGTGGAACAACCATGCCTTTTGAGTTTTCATTTTTAGAAAAAATTTTTGGATTATTTTTTTCTACTGTAGTATTCATTTTTTTACCTCTAAACCTATTAACTAATAAAAGTATAAACTTAGAGGTATTAATTTTGTAATAACAATGCTAATAGATTACCGCAGTTTCAATAAGCATCACCAGAGGATTCTCTATATAATGCTTAAAGGCATTTAAAAACTTTGCTCCGAGTGCCCCATCAACTGCTCTATGGTCAACAGAAAGTGTTACTGTCATTATTTCTGCTATTTCTATTTTCTCATTCATAACAATTGGTTGTTTTTTAGATGCACCAACTGCCATAATGCAAGATTGCGGTGGATTGATTATAGCACTGAAGGCTTTTATACCAAACATCCCTAAATTAGAAATAGTAAACCCACCTCCTTGAAATTCTTCAGGTTTCAATTTTCCAGATCTTGCTCTGCTTACTAAATCTTTCACTTCTTTTGATATAGATAAAATACCCTTTTTATCAGCATTTTTTACTATAGGAGTAATTAGCCCATCTTCAAGTGCCACAGCGATTGAAATATCTACATTCGAGTATTTAAGTATTTTATTATCTATCCACGAAGAATTTATATCAGGAAATTTTTTCATGCTAAAAGCCACAGCTTTGATAATTAAGTCATTGATTGTTACTTTATTGTTTTCATCTGCTGAGTTAATCTCGTTTTTTAACGATATTAACTTATCAACCTGGCAGTCTACAGTTAAATAAAAATGTGGAACATTCTGTTTGGATTCAGTCAGGCGCTGTGCTATCACTTGGCGTATGTTGCTTACTTCAACTATCTCAGGACTTTCAGTGCATGTACCACTACCTAAAAACTCCAACACATCAGCCTTAATTATGCGACCATATGGTCCTGTACCTTTTAATTGCTGCACATTAACCCCTTCATTTTGAGCTATTTTCTTAGCTAATGGGCTTATTTTTGTTCTACCTTCTGCATAACCCTCTGTCATCTGAGTAGCTGACACTGGGATCCATTCTTCTTTTCTAGATCCCAGTGTCAAGCACTGGGATGACATTGAGGGGTTGGATTCCAGCGTCACGCGCTGGAATAACACCGAAGAATGACTTATTGGCTTTCCGTTTAAATCTTGGTGTTCTGATTTTTGATTATCAACAGCACTTTTTGTCACTTCCTTTTTAACTGCACTATTGATGGAAGTTGAAGTATAGTTGTTAAGTGCACTTTCATCTTCTCCTTCTTCCAGCATTAAAGCTATTGGTTGATTTACAGGCACGCCACTTGTTCCTTCTGTTACTAAAATTTTTGCTAAAACTCCTTCATCTATAGATTCAAACTCCATTATGGCTTTATCAGTCTCTATCTCAGCAATTACGTCGCCTACTTCAACTTTGTCTTGTTCTTTTTTATGCCACTTTACAATTTTTCCTCCAGTTTTGCTCATTGTCGGTGAAAGAGCAGGCATTAATATTTCTATAGGCATTGATTTTGCATTTAAAGATCTATTCAATTTTTAATTTACTCTTTATCTTATGTCAACCTAATCGTGAATTATGATGAATAAGTCTGTTACACTATCCCTCACGTTATCCCAGTGCGTGACACTGGGATCTTGGTTCAGTACTATTATCCTATTGTTTTTATTATTTAGCCATAGCTTGTTTGCTAACAACTTTGTTTCAACCAAATCAAATAAGATCAACATGAGAACGGGGCCAGGGTTTCACTATCCTGTAAAATGGATATACACTTGCAAAAATCTGCCCCTGAAAGTGATAGAAGAGTTTGAGAGTTGGAAAAAGGTCTGCGATATAGATGAAGACTGCGGATGGATAAAAGGCAATCTTCTTAGTGATAAGCGCTACGCGATTGTAAAAGAAGATACTTATGGATATCAAAAACAGAGTGTAGACAGCAAGATTACTATAAAAATAGACAAATTTGTTGTAATGAAAATAGAAAAGTGTAACGAAGAATGGTGCTTTCTTTCCACCCCAAAACGCAAAGCATGGGTACAAAAAAAACATATATATGGGGTTGATTAGGTTGACAAAAGATCTGAATTAACACTAGTTTCTGGGCCTTCTGTAGCATGCTCTTCAGATGAAGCAGAGGGTTCTTGAGGCTCTGGAGACTGTACAGGGCTATCACAGAAACTCCTTAACATCTCCTCAGCGGATGAATCTAAAATTTGTACAATAGACTTTTCACTCTGCTCTTTTAGCGATTGATCCACTCTAGAAATCAACTCAGAAAACTCGCTACCTGATTTTTCAGCTTCACTTTTTATTTTACTTTCTATGCTTGCAATATTACCTTGGTCAATTTCTTCTTTTGTTATGTTGAATGACTTTGCAACATCTTGATATCCAATCTTGCAATTTCCACAACCAATTATGCAAAAAGTAATAGAATCAGATATTTCGCTTGCAGCCCAATTATGTATAGTGTAAGCCAAATAATTGTCATGGTATTTAATGCTAAATTGTTGTTCTATTAACTCAGAAATTTTATTCTTTAGAGACATAAAGCACCCTCCTACATTCGTTATACCTTTTTGTTAAGATACAGCAATTACACCATTTACTACATGCTTTACTTTAATTAATTATTAAGACAAGAGCATCATTTCCAGAGCTATATCTTTTTACCTTGATAATTCTTTTTTGATTTCCTCTTTAATTATCCCACTTATATTCACGTTAAGATCCCCTACCCAAAAATCAGTCATAGTTTCAAGATCGTATAGATCCTCTATTACTTTTTTAATAGCAGCATTTATTTCTTCTTCGTCAAATTCCTTTATAATAGGTCTAATCTTCACATACCCTGGAGAGCCTTTACCATAAATTCCTTTGCTTTTATTAATGCAGCCACCTGCACCAGATCTACTGCTTCTCAAACCACTTCCACACTCTACTGTTTCATACTTGATTTCACCATTTTCTATATATGCTATTTGATTGTCTTGTGTAGACTTCAGTTTATCTGCCTTTACAATTTTCTCCTCTAGCTTTAAATCTTGCTTATGAATTACTGTTTCCTCATAACCCTTACCACCGTATGTTCTATACTCACCTCCACCTGCAACAGTAATCAGTTGCTGGCAATGTTGCTTCTGCGAATTGCACATTTCTATGAAAACAGGTCCCCCGTCCTTATCTGAGAGGTTACTTTCCTGGTTACCCCCTCCCTCTGTGACTTGCACCTTAATTATAGGATAATTAGGATCGATTTTCAGTTTAGCTTTAATATAATCTCCTGGCATCCCTACTCTGCTTTCAGTAGAATGGCATTTTTGATTGTCACAGCCACTACCTTGTATATGACCTGCTTCACCACTTCCCCACGCTTCTATTTTAATACGATCAAATTTTATTGATAAGTCATCTGTATAAACATCTTTATTTTTATGATCATAGGATTTTTCATTATTTTTTTCAAGATCTGGTTTCTTATTTTTCAGCTGTTCCTTGATTATCTCTTTTAATTTTTCTTTTAATTTCTTTTTGAGACCTTCTAAATCGAACCTACACAATTTATCAGCGTAAAAGACCTCCGTTCTGTTTGCTTTTATTGGTGCTTCTGGTTGCGTGACAACGCCATTTGTATTTTGTGAAATCTTTGTATAAAAAGGTTGAGTGTTTTTTTTGTCTACATATCGTGTTGAACGGCTGCATGTTCCAGTAAAGCAGATACAACCATCATCACCTTGATTACATTTTTCTCTATGCTCTACATCCGTCAATTTGTACACTACTTTCAGTCCTTTACTAGATTTAAATGTATCGTCTATCTCATCATTTCTTTTTACACAGTAACTGCATTTCCCCTTTTCCTGTTTATTGTTGTCAGGGAAGAAAACATACCCTTGCTTATTGAATATTATTTTATCTAACTCACTCTGATCTCTGTTTAAGAGATCGGCTCTTTTATTTTCCTTGCTTGGAAGATAATAGAACTGATTTGATTCCTTGGAGTAAACAGCATTGTATTTAGTATATCTTGTTCCCATTAATTTTAGTGGTATTATTTTATTTTCTCTTTTAAGAACAAACTCCTCTGGTTCTGGCTGCCATCCAGAAAGACAAAGCATTTTACTGTTAGAATTTCCTTTATACTTTACTTCTATTTCCGGCTGCCCAGAGTTATTAAATTCACATTGAATAGATTTGTCTTTTAACTTTTTCTCAAAATCATTAAAACTATAAAAACTTCCGCCTTTAGAACATTTAATTTGCACATCAGGAACATAGCCATATTCTTTCAGAACTTTAAATTGTTGCGGATTACTTTCTAATATACCTTCTATAATATTATCAATATTACTATCAGTTGTTTTTGCTACTATTGCTGGTTTTACTACTTTTAAAGATAGGGGGCCAATATTTACAGCGGTATTAACATTAAAAGTACATAAACCATCACTGTAGGTTCCACGTGCTTCATAAGTACAAGTGCTCTCGCTCATCTTCATTCTTATCTTTAACGTGTCACTCTGCTTTCCAGACGTGTTACTTTGTACTATTTCTACTACTTCAGGCTCTGGAGCAGGTGGTGCAGGGAAACAGCGGACGAACTGTGGATTTTTTTTGTCTATACTTTTAGTTCCATGGTATTCAGCGCAGAGCTGGCCCTTTTTTCTATAGGTTTTGAAGTAATAGTGAGTATCCTTATCTGTAACAGTATATGAGTGATTTGGAATGTTCTCATTATTTGAAACAACGTGTGGAAAACCTAACTCTTTTCTTTCCTCCAGTCCGCTAATTATCACCCCAACTCTTGGATCGAAGTAATCATTATCTTCATTTGTTATAGGAACAATTCTAACTTGTGGAGGTGACATCGCAAGTTGTTCACAGAATGGAGGGGGGCTAGGTGCAAGTGGCACAGGAGCACATTTTACTGCCGTTTGGTAGCAGGTATCACAGACTTTTTCCATCTCCCCAGGACGGAAAATATTCTCACCCGAAAATACTCTAGAACCCCATGAAGAAATTCCTGACATACAAGCCCCTTTTTGACTGCAAGCACATATTTTAGGAGAGTTAGCGAATCTTCTTTTTTCCTCATCAGTAACACCGTCTGCCCATTCCCATTTAAGACCCCGAGCAATTTCTCCTCCAGCTTTTGTTTTATCCCCTTCCCAATCAATAAAAGCTGCAGCAGAAACTCCAGCTCCTGTACCTTGCGTTCCATATATCTGGCGGCAGGATTCCCCACTTTGTAAGTCATAACAATAACTTTGTCCATCATAAGCACATACTCTAATTTTGGGATTAAAGTAACCATCAACTCCTTGATCTTTTATTGCTTGCACCTTAATTTCCTTTACCCAATCTCCACCAACTATTGCTTCCCACCAAGTATTACTTTCTACAAATGTTGGACAATCAGCATATCCTTGATACGAAAGACCAAGTATCAAAAAAAATATCAATAAGAAATTAAGCCTTACACTTCTCATAAAATACCGGTAACCACTCATTAACTTCTTCTCCTTTTTCTTTTATTGCCTCATACATATACTTTATAGTCTCTTTGTTAGCTGAAAGTACATGTATTTCTTGCATATCCTTCAAATCCAGATTTAAGGTTACTAATCCTTTGTACTGTTTTATCAAAAATAAACCTTCCTGTGTTGGCGTCTGCAGAATTATATTCAGCTCCTCTTTCGATAGAGAAAATGCCTTCATGTATAATCTATTTGCATTGACGTTCGGCATCAAGATTCTTGTATCAACATGTTTATCTAAATATTGAGTAAATTTGCTAGCAAATGCGAGATTTAAATTTTCAGTACTTAGGATTACTACAACATTTAGTTCCGTCATTCTTTGCATCCAGTTATCAAACTCTTTCTCTGTAGGAAAAATATTACTTATCTCCCATGCTTCATCCAAAACAAGTATTGCAGGCGAGCCATCACATTTTGCCTCAAAAGAATATAAAAAATAGTAAAGTATCACGGACATACATTCCTTTTGTTTTGTAAGGTTTGCGGTGTTGAGAGATATAATTTTTGTTTCCCAGTCAATATCTGATTCATTACCATCTTGAAATAAGTAAGCAAAGTCACCATCGTCACACCATCTACTTATCTTACCCCCAAGGAGCAAGAGCACCTCAGAAATTTGTGAAATAGAACGTGATTCCTTGGGTATAGCAAATATAGAATCCACAATTTTTCTTATCTTTTCTTCTACGTCCACCAAGCTCGTATCGGCTACCATTCTTCTGATCAGTTCAACCAACATATTGCGATTGGAAGCACTATCTTCAATGTTTAGTGGATTAAATTTTAGGCTTTTGTCCTTATATTTTGGATCGATTATGTAATATTTACCACTCACTGCTTTAGTAAAAATTATTGATTTTCCAGTGTTATCCAATATGACAATTCTTGGGTTAAACTTTCTTGATTCTGATAATAGAAAATTAATGAGTGAAGTTCTGCCTGAATTTGGAGCTCCGAGTATCGTAGTATGGCCATTATTTCTTTTTCCATGAAAATTAAAGAAGTAAGGATTTCCTTTTTTTGAGAAAAAAATCATTACCGCTTCTTTCCACCTTCTTCCTTTTAATGTACCTGACGTAAAATCGTGCAGCATAGCAAAGCTGCAAGCGTATTTTGTTAAGATATTTTTCGGTTGCGTAATAAAAGCAAAATTGCCTGGAAGTTGTGCCCAAAAATGACTTTCCATATGTAAATCAGTTCTAAACATCATGAAGCCAACTAATGACATTATAGAAGATAAATCACTAATACTTTCAGCTAACTTATTCCTATCATCTGCAAATATTGTAAAAATAATTTTCTGTTGGCAGAAGTCTATACTAGAGGTCTTTTCAAGCTCTATTATTTCTTCAATTCCTGAGCTTTTAAGTAAGGTATTATCCTCACTAATTTGCAGCATGTTGATTTGTTTTTTAAATTCTTTTATTGCTTTGTTATTACTAGTAAATATCATTATTTCTGTAATGATAAATTCAGATTCAAGCTGCAAGCATCTATCTATATTACCTAAAGAGATTTCCCGGTATTCTTTTATGCTGAAAATAGAGCCAAATTTCTGTTGATTTTCAAATATTGTTTGAAACGTATTGAAACCAAAAGCTATTTTAAAATTTCTAATATATTGCGACAGGTCCCTTTCATGTATTGGATAATCTTTGTGCGTTAATGTAACAATATAGTGGAGAAATTCTATCATTTCAGAATATATTTTACCTTCACTAAACCTTAGACTCAGTTTTTTAGCTCCAAAAGGTCCTAAATCATTTTGAATTACGTCAGTTATCTTTTGCAACTCCTGATGGCTTTCTTGTAAAGACAACTTATGCTTATTCTTTATTCTATTGAAAAAAAACGAATTATTAGTATGCTTGCCAAAATCGCTAAACAATATTACAATGTATAGTTCATTTATATACTGTAATTTACTATCAGTTAGTTTATTAAACCACGTTGAATGTAGGTTGTCAGAGAAGTCTTCAGTTTTATTCCATTTCAAGCTCAGTTTATTGCGCTTTCTAACGGTATGAATCCAAACGGTAAAATACAGGCTATTAATATTTTTTGATATGCTTTTTCTAATTTCAGTTCTGAGGTCGCTGTAGTTATCAACAGAAGAATAATCTTCTAACTTGATTATTTTTAACAATTCTCCCTGTTTTGTTAGTATGGTTTCTTCATCGTAATGACAAGCATAAGGAACAAAATCTAAATCAATGCTTTCTAGTAATGCTAAGTTGTTCTTTTTTTTAAGCTTAGAGTTAACTGTTGGTACTTTTAACTGCATATGCGTATTCAATAAAGATAATTAAAAAAGATAAAAATACTATCTTAATTTTTATCTTTTTTTTCGCTATCGGATTGTAATTTTATATCTTTTGCAAAGTTAAATTTTTCTTTTAAGTAGTCTGTTGCCTTTTCTGTACTACCGAACATCAGGACCAGTACACCAAACATTATCATAAAAAAGATTAGACCTCTGAACACTACTGCAAGTATCACTGCAGCTATACACAACCCTATGATTGTTGAAGGACTCATATTTTCTACAGTATCTTTAACTGAAAATGAAGAAATAAAATTTTTTACCGTTTCTTGTATACCCTTTAATTCATCACTCGCCGAACTTGCTTCGCTAGAATATGATGCAAAAATGAAACTTAATAAGGCTATAAAAACCAAAACTTTATTCAATTGAATGCGCATCAACTAAACACCTTTTAAACATTCCTCAAATATAACAACTTTTATATCAATAGGCAAGAACTGAATTCACTTATCCACTACAAGTAACACATATTTAATTTTTACCGCTGTGAACATGCTGTAAGCTCTTATCATCAACAAGAGGACTCACATTAATGGATGTTAATTTACTTGATAGGAAGTTTGAATGCAATTCAGCTACTGCTGCTATAGCAAGCACTGCAACCATAGCAAGTAGTCCTGCTCCTATCAATCCTGATGTCATTGCTCCTGCAACAATGCACCCTATTGTGGAGAGAGCACAACCTGCTACAAATGCAACGTGAAGATTTCTGTTATTGGGTTGGTTTTTAAGTAGGATATCTTTCTTAACTTGATCTGGATTTGCTTGACCATCTGAGTTTTCATTTTCTTGCATTTTTGGCTCTTTTTTTACAGTCTGCTCTGGCTGCACTTGAGTCTCGTTTTCTTTTGGGGATTCCAAATTTGATTCTAATAACTCAGTTTTTTCTCCACCCTCTGGTTGTAAGCCATTATCTTCTTCAACAGAGCTCAATGTTGAGTTTAAACTTTCCTCAGATGAAGTGCTTGCTATTGATGTTAAACTGTTTTTTCTACTATTTATTGGTGATATCGAGTTTTTTTCACTCAGTCCAGGTGAGTTTATTCCACTATCTGAACCACTACCGTTACCAAGCTTAGGAGTTTTTATATTCTTCTTTAATTGCTCCATAACTTTACTATATTTTCTAGATACCTCTTTCGGAATATCTAATTGGCCAAGTATTTTAGTATCACCACTTTTTTTCTCAGCTACATTCAAGGGTGTTTCTTGTGTGTTGTTTTGCTCTTCAATATGTCCTAGCTGCATTTGATCTTCAATATTTTCTTCAACAGCATTTGGTATTGAGCTTACACTGCTGCTCCTGTTAGTAATATCCAAAATTGTTTTTACTATTTTTCCTCTTTTTGTTTGTGGTCTTTGTGATTGTTCTCTTTCATTGTTAAATACTGTAGGTACAGCTAGTTCTTCTGATTTTATTACTTCATCTTTCAATGCAGGAAGAAAGTTTTCGATATAATACTTATAATGTTTTTGATATTCCTCTTGTTTTTCTGGTGATTTTTCTAATTGTTCTCTCAGCGATTTTTCTAATTCAGTTAATACCTCAGGACTAGCTCCTTCCTTGAACAACTCTATGCATTTTTTGATAGTTCCATCTCCATTTTTTTTTGGGCTTTCATGATTATGTGTTTTTTTTGTTACCTTTTTGTATATAGTGTCGTGCAATTGTTGGTTAATAACTTCTTTATTATTCTGAGGTTTTTTTAAAGTACCTGGCATAGACTCCTCCATACAAATAAAATGTATAGATACCTCTTTAGCGTTAATTTTACATTAAAATTGGATAATTATGCCATATTATGGATAATTAATGGCAACTTGCTTATTGTGAGGTCGCTTAACTATTTGCTTTCTGGGTTTTCTACTTCTACAGATTTGCTCTCAATATAATTGTTTGCTTGTTGAACTAACATATCCACTACTTCTTTTACAGGCTTTTCCCTATCAACCATGCCAACACTTTGACCGGCCATTAAAGATCCCGTTTCAACATCTCCTTCAATCACTGCTCTTCTTAAAGCTCCAGCCCAGAACTTTTCTATTTCAAGCTGCCCATCTTCTTTTGAGATCTGTCCCTTTTGGTATTCATCAATAACTTCTTTTTGACGCTTCATAAAGTCATCACTTGCTTTGTTAGCTATAGCTCTTACAGGAATTACAGGAAAATCAGCACTTATCTGTACAGAAGGTATTGCATTACGTGCGGCCGATTTAATAAACACTTCCTTGAAATTTTTGTGGGCAATTGACTCATTAGTGCAGACAAATAATGTACCTATTTGACAGCCACTTGCTCCCATTTCCAGGTAATTAATTATCATTTCACCTCTTCCTATTCCACCTGCAACAAACACTGGTATTTGTTCATTTTTAAAATGAGGCAATATCTCTTGTGCAAGAACAGAAGTGCTAACTGGACCTATATGCCCACCTGCTTCCATTCCTTCTATTATTAATGCATCTACTCCCATTTTTACTAACCTTTTCGCAAGGCTTAATGCTGGTGCAAAGCACATAACTTTAATGCCCGCACCCTTGATTTTTTCTATATTAGGCTTTGTTGGCAGTCCACCGGCAAGCACTATATGGCTCACTTTCGTTTCAATACACACATCTATCAACTCACTCAACTTTGGGTGCATAGTAATTAGATTTACACCAAATGGCTTGTTAGTTAATTGCTGCGTCTCTATGATTTCTTTTTCCAGTAAGTCTGGAAACATTGCACCACATGCAATCACACCAAAACCACCAGCGTTTGAGATTGCTGAGACCAAGTTTCTCTCTGAAACCCAGCTCATAGCACCACCCATTATAGCAAACTCACTGCCAAGAAAATCTGTTCCTTTTTTCCAGAGGCTACTTAACATATAACCTATATCATGCGTTTAAAAATGTTTTGTTTATCTATAAATGTGTGCTTCAAAGCGCCAAGTATATGTAAGATTATAAAGAGTACCATAAAATACGCAAACATCGAATGTAGCTGATTAGCTGCGTTAGCTAGATCTTTGTTTTGATTAATCAACAAAGGGATATGAAAAAAATATTTGATCTGTTTGCCAGAAGCAGAAGACATAACATAGCCAGATAGTGGCATTAGCACCATTAAAGAATATAAACCAAAGTGTACTGCTTTACTTATATTGATTACAAACCGAGAAAAATTTGCTGGAAGTGGTGGAACATAAGTAAAGACGCGAAAAAATATGCGTACTATGATTAATCCAAGAATAGTGATACCGCAAGCCTTATGAATAGCGTATATGTTGAACTTAATTTCATTGCTAAGTGGCAGGCTTTTCATATAAAGTCCAGAACAAAGCATACCGATAATAAAAACAGCCATCAACCAATGGATAACCCTTAAACCTAGGCTATATTTATCGTCTTCCATTTTGATTACCCTAAAGTAGCATTTATATAATAGAAAAACTATTTTTCAATCAAAATTATTAAAGCAATTTAGATTTACCGACAATGTAGCTATACAAATTCGACCCAGCCGAGAGTCAAGTAGCAGGCACTGGCATCTAAGTCATAGAAACGGATCAAATGCAAAACTTACTTGACACCCTTCGCCAGCCCCCTTATCATGAAACTGAAGCTATTTATTTATCTTCTCTGTACAGATTAAATGACAAAAAAACTCAACGTATCTGG
>NZ_CACTIU010000029.1:0-14684 GCF_902713635.1 Wolbachia endosymbiont of Cardiocondyla obscurior
CGCGAATGAATCGCGGTATGACGGTTCGCGGCGGCATGACGATAAGGTTTATACCTTGTCATCCCAGTGCTTGACACTGGGATCCAGCTTTCTTTATAAATTCACCAAAAGTGTTTCATTCTATAACATAAAACCCATACTCACCAAATCCAATGCATTACTTGCAATTAAGTTTCCTGGATCCCAGTGTCTGGGCACTGGGATAACAAAGGAGGACGTTATTCCAGTGCCAAGCACTGACCATTTCTGGTCTCTTAAATTGCAACTAATCTAAGTATTAAAAAATTTACCAAGCGAAAAAAAAGGCAAAAAAAGCCCGATGGTTGGCTAGTTACTTACATTATACTTTCAAGTATGGCGTTTTTTTATTCTAAACGCTTAATAACCGTGACTCAGCCGCTTTTAAGCCGCAACTAATCTAAATTATAAACGTTAAGAAATTTACTAAACAGAAAAAAAGGCAAAGAAACCCTAGGGTAGCTAATTATTCACTATCCATTTTTTAAGTTGGCGTTTTTTGATGTTTTAAATAGCGTATTTCAGCTTGTGTAGCTAGAAATTTGATAAAGACATGAGGTGCACATAGTGCAAAAAATTAAGCATGATTTACGCCAAATACATTAAGTTTTTTTGTCATTAATCCACTGCAGAGATTGCGAAGATAAATAAATAGCTTCAGTTTCATGATAAGGGGGCTGGCGAAGGGTGTCAAGGAAGTTTTTCGTTTCATCCAATGCGCTGCCAAAAGTTTGTTATGCAAGAGATCCCATAAATTGGGTGTCATAATAACTACACCCACATTAATTTTGGTGTACGTGACCTTGAAAGATCGTGATTCAATACTTAAATTATTAGGGTAGTAGGCAAATAATGGAGCTCAAAATGCATAATGTACAAGAAACTGAAAATTTAAAATTTGACGCTGAGGTAGGGAAAGTACTGAATATAGTGATTCATTCACTTTACACCAATAAAGACATTTTTCTGCGTGAATTAATATCAAATGCATCAGATGCATGTGATAAGTTGCGCTATGAATCTCAACTAAACCCTAATTTGCTAGATTTGAGTGACGAATTAAAAATCACTATCAGCTCCAATAAAGATAAGAACGAGCTATATATCACTGATAATGGCATTGGAATGAATAGACAGGATTTAATAGACAATCTTGGTACAATTGCAAGCTCTGGTACGCAAAAGTTCTTGGATGCGATTAAGAATAGCAAGGATTCAAGCCAAACTGTGGAGCTGATTGGGAAGTTTGGTGTTGGTTTTTACTCAAGCTTTATGGTTGCATCAGAAGTAATAGTAGAATCGAGAAAAGCTGGAGAAGAGGAGTCTTGGATCTGGCAATCCAAAGGAGATGGGGAATATTCAATCAGCAAGTCAGATAATCAAGTCCCTCGCGGAACCAAAATTACGCTCATTATGCATCCTGAAGAAAACGAGTTTTTAGATAAATTTCGTGTTGAAAATATTGTCACTACTTACTCTGATCACATAAATTTTCCTGTTGAATTTATAGACGAAGAAGGAAAAAGTGAAAAGTTAAACAGTAAGGCTGCAATTTGGACTAAGCCAAAAAATGACGTTACTCAAGAGGAGCACAACGATTTTTTTCGCAGTGTTGCTCACGTTGGCGGGGAGCCCTGGATGATATTGCATAATAAAAATGAAGGTGCAATAGAATATACAAATTTGCTTTATGTTCCTTCTATAAAACCTTTTGATTTATTCCATCCAGATAGACGTTGCTCTGTGAAGTTATATGTAAATAAAGTATTTATCACTGAAGATAACGTACAGATTATACCACAATACTTGCGTTTTCTGAAAGGCGTGGTTGATTCACCGGACTTGCCTCTTAATATCAGCAGAGAAACGCTGCAGAATAATCGTGTTGTTGAGCAGATCAGAAAATCTCTCACTAAGCGTGTGATATCAGAGCTCGGTAAAAAAGCAAAAGAGAATTTAGAGGAATATACAAAATTCTGGACCAATTTTGGTGCAGTTTTAAAGGAAGGTCTTTGCGAAGCTATGCCAACTGATGAGAGAGAAGCACTACTCTCAATTTGCAGATTTCATAGTACTGGTGATGAGAAATTAGTCAGCATTGATGACTATATAAGCAGAATGAAGCCTGAGCAGGAGCATATCTATTATCTCACCGGAAATAGCCTCGATTCAGTGAAAAACAGTCCGCAACTTGAGGGATTCGTCAGTAAAGGACTAGAAGTGCTCCTATTTGTTGATCCAGTTGATGACTTTTGGACTAGTGTAATTCATGAATACAAAGATCAGAAAATCAAGTCTGTAACCCGTGCAGATGTTGATTTGGAAAAATTCTCTTCAGAAGAAGATAAGACAGATGAAGAAAATAAATCGAATGGAGAAAAAACTGAGGAAACTATACTGCAATATTTTACCACAGTGCTTGGAGATTCAGTAAAAAGCGTAAAAATTTCCAAAAAATTGACTGATAGTCCCGTATGCCTAGCGGTTGATGAAGGTGCTATGGATCTTCGCATGGAGCGTTTTTTGCGTGAACAAAAGCAGCTAAATTACCGCACGCCAAAGGTGCTTGAAATTAACACTAAGCATCCTGTAATAAAGAGTATAATGAAATCTTATGCTGAAAGTGGTGAAAACCCAACATTGGAAGACATGATTCATTTATTATTTTACCAAGCTTGCATCGTGGAAGGCGAAGAGATGGATGACGCGAGCAGCTTTGCTAAGAGACTGAATAATTTGCTTGGCAAGATTTCTGTTTAATGCTATACTCAGCTTAGCTGCTAGTTAGGAGGTAAAACATGTTTGGTTCCAATTTTAGAGACTTTGTATCACAAGATACAACTTCACAGGGCCAATCAAATTCTGAAAGATTAATCAAAAGTTGGCATGGTTTTGAAAAACCAGATTCTGAAGATTCAGGTATTGAAGAAGAGTTTGAAGTTTTAGATAGCGAAAGTCAAGAGATACCAGCTACTCCATGTAGCACACCCCCTGAAGATCTAAGTTTAGAGAATGCAATACTTGCAAACTTTCCTGATGGTTGTGATAGGTCGTTTACTGTAGAGTTAAAAGATGAAGATTCATATGGTATCATTCCTAAAAACTTAACTTTTGCTGAGATTATAAATATCTTAAATCAAGCTATACAAGAAGATAATTGTGAAGAATTAGACAAGGTTGTACAAAATATTGAAGATTATGAAGGCAGGTCTATTACGCTGGATAATGAAAATCTCAAAGATTTCTGTTCAAATCAACTTAATTTGGAGTTACAAAACGGAAGCAACCATCAACATATATATTCAAATGTACTATCACAATATAAATTTGATCAAGAGGGTTTCAAGTATGATTATTCAGTAAAAGAATTGGTACTATTGGCAATTGCAGCTAATGACAAGCTAGTAGAGCAATATCAGGATTTTCTTTTTGCTGAAGAAAACTTAAGTCTTTTACCTCTCCTTGTTGGTAATCAAAAATATATTGAAGCTTTTATAGAAAAATTCCATGGTACCGATGGAGTTTATGGAAGATTAAAAGATCAAACTATACAACTTGTCGAACCTAATAAGATTGGTTTTTTCTCAGTTATAGCATTAAGAAAAGAGCAAGAATTATTAAATGCAGTTTTTGTCGAATACGTTTTAAGAGATTTTGGACAGGTGTTAAAAACAAGTAATCCTGATTCTTTGTATGGTGTGCTTGAAACAGCGTCTCTGATCAAAAATGAAGAATTCATCACGATAGTGCTGGGTGCATTTGAAAGATATATTAATAAGCTAACTAAAAAAGCCTCAACAGAAGAGTTATTAAAAAAGAGTTTTGTTACTTTATTAGAAACTGCGATAAGCCAGGAACACACATCTGTCATTGAATACCTGTGCAAACGATACACTAATAGTGCAGATCATGCCATTTACGATGTATATGAACAAGCATTTGCGGATGATAAAGTTATTACAATACTAGGGCAACAAATCCTGAAAAACATGGGAGCTCGTGGCAGAAAAGAAATTTATGATTTAATTCTGAAAACTGCATTGGATGCTGGTAATATTGCATTTATCGAGCACTTGTGTGAAAAATGTGCTAAATGCAGCAATGATGTTATCGGCTATCTCAATCAAAAATTTAAAAATAACGAATTTGATAACATACACGAATCAATCCTCATTGCATTGTCTAATGTTGAATACACAAACACAGACGTTATAGTCGAGGTGCTTTTTTACACTAAAGAAATCCATCAAAACGTATCACATAATGAGCAAGTGATTAGGCCGGTCATACAGAATATACTGAAAAATGCAACACACTACTCAATAGGCCAAGAAGATTACTCCTTAGTCAAGGAAGTATGTTACTTATACACAGAAGAGGGTGCAATTAACGTAATTTTTCAAGAGGAGTGTAAGATTTTTAAATCTAGCATAGAAAAGCGCATAGAAGATCTGGAAAAGGAAAACAAATTATTGCAATCTGAAGCTTTACGTGAATATAACAGCCGTCTTCCAGGTATTGTAAATGGATTAGTTCAGACTGCTTGCATAGTGTATGATGAATACACTAAAGATCCAAAAGACAATAAACGTCAAAAGAATATTGATCTAATATTCAGTTTAATGCAAATTAGAAATATTCTGCAATTTTCTATTGATGTGCAAAAATATTCCTGCCATGAACGTCAAGATTTGTGGGATGAAATGTGCCAAACTCCTGGAACTTTTATAATACGAAAAAGAAGTAATAACGTTGCAGATGAATTAGAAATTCCAGTTATAACAAGTGACATTCTATCAGAAAATCCAGGACTTGAAAGTGCTGGCAGTAAGCAGCCACAAGAAAATGTTATGAGTAATGGAAAGGCTTCAATAGAAGAAGCTATAGGTAATAATTATAGGAGAGGTAAAATGTCTAAAAATAAAAAAAGTATAAAGCAGGGATTGTTTATTGATGTTATCTACGATGTTAAGCGGATGAAGAATTTCCTAAAAAGCAATGATGATAAGCTTGTTTTGGAGAAGGCCCTAAACCAAGTAAATACTGAAATTAAAAAGAAGGAGGACACTAACGGTCTAGGTGTTACTAAGAAGAAAAGAAAAAATGATCAGAAAGAAAAACTCTTACAAACTAAAGAATTGCTTGAAGACAAGATCAAAAGCATTGGAACTGATGCTAAGGCTGCTGTATCATCAGTAACTGATGTTAGCGCTACTACAAGTAGTCACGAAGCTCCTGTTAATATTGATGATGAGAAAAAACAAGCTCATGCTCAACCTGCTGAACATGTACCAGAAGAAAGTGCAAAACTTAAGGCACAGCCTTCTAATACTCAAGAGCAACAAGAAGTTTCTGAGACTCCAGTTCCAGAACAAACGGATGATATTGAAAGTTTAAGTACACAGGACGCTCTTGTTCCTCAAAGTAAAAGTGCTACCGTGTTATCAGTTGATAGCGATGAGGAAAAACAAGCTTCTCTAAGTGATGAAGTTTTTTATGATGCAGAAGAATCTATGTTAGGTACAACAAATAGTAAGGATGGTTCTACGCTTGAAGGTGATAGTGATAAACAAGAGCCACAACCAAAATCAGTGCCAACACCTTTAGTAGCTAAAGAAAATTCTGGACAAGTGAATAATGTTCAGAGTAATGGTAGACAGTCTGATAATCAAAACAATAAAGATATACAAGATGTTAGCGCTACTATAAGTGATCAGGTAACTCCTGTGAGTAGTGATACTGAAAACAATAAAGTGGAAAAAAGTGGTGTGAGTTTACAAAGCAGCGGCTATGTGGACAATAGCACAGTATTATCCTTTGTGGATAGAGAGCGTGTTATTCATGTTGATGCGCAGGTTTCAGGGGATGTGAGTTGTCTGGTTGAAACTATTAGTGAAGATACTGATGAAGTTGCAAGTAATCAAAATGGTGTACTTTTGCTGGAAGCTCAACCTATGGTACAGAGTTATGATTCAAGTGAAAAAGGTAATACTAATTTGCAAAGTGCAGGTGATAGTAGTGTAGGTGTAGTGTCAAAGAATGGTAGTGATCAACTACCTGCCGATAATCTAGAGCAGAATAGCAAAGGGGTGGATGATAGTAGTGTATCTGTGCAGTCTATAGGTATGGTGATAAGTCAATCTAATAGTGCTTCCACTATAACTCTGGATGATCACAAGCCTCTCATGAAAGATATAGAAAATGATAATGATCCAAGTGAAGAAGATAATGATTCTCCACAGAATATCAAAAAAAGCACATTGTCTACTATAGTTGTTTCAACACTAGTCGTGGCTGCAGTAGCTTCGATAGCTATCTCTGTTTACTTAGAAATGTTAGCAGTGGGGATAGCAGTTGGAGCTTGTTGTCTGGTTGCCGCTGCAGTTATATACTGCTGTACACCTAAAAGCCAAGTTGAAAACAGCGAGGTTGAAAAACCTTTCAACACGGGGAAAGTACCTACTGCCGTACATGTATAATAAATATAGTAGTCTATCGTTTAATAATTTATTATAATTATGTTAATTATCGGTAAATAAGGACTTGGTAAACTACGAAGAAATATTCTTGAATAAAATAAAAGATATAAAAGATGAGGGGCGCTACCGTGAATTTACGCACTTTGCGTCATTACCAGGTAGGCTCCCCCACATTATGGACTATGAAAGAAATAGGGAAGTAATAGTCTGGTGCAGTAATAACTATTTGGGAATGTCACAAAATGAGAGTGTAATTGCCGCTATCCAAAATTCATCTGTTGGTGCTGGAGGAACAAGAAATATATCTGGTACAACAAAAGAGGTTGTTGAACTTGAAAAATCCTTAGCTTGTTTGCATAAAAAAGAGGCTGCTTTAACTTTTGCTTGTGGCTACCTCGCTAACCAGACAACACTTAGCACTTTATCGTCTGTTATTCCGGGCGTAGTAATTTTTTCAGACGAGAAGAACCATTCTTCGATGATAGAAGGCATAAAATCAGGAAAAAGGCCAAAACATATATTTAAACACAATGATGTTAATCATCTAGAGCAGTTACTCAAGTCTATAGACAAAAAGACACCAAAAATAATAGCACTTGAATCCGTATATTCAATGGATGGCGATATAGCGCCGCTTAAAGCAATATGCGATCTTGCAGATCAACATAATGCAATTACCTATTTGGATGAGGTGCACGCAGTTGGCATGTATGGTTCACATGGTGGCGGAATTGCAGAAAGAGAAGGCCTGATGGATAGAATAACCGTTATTCAAGGTACACTATCAAAGGCTTTTGGAGTGATGGGTGGGTATATAGCGTCTTCAAAGAGCTTGGTAGATGTAATAAGAAGTTCCGCTCCAGGATTTATTTTTACCACTGCTATGTCGCCTGTTTTAGCAGCGGCAGCAAAGGCAAGCGTTGAGCACCTAAAATCGAGCAACATTGAAAGGGAAAAGCAAAAGCAAGTCGTTGAAAAAGTAAAAAACTCACTGAGAAATGCAGGAATTAACTTCATTCCAACAGAAACTCATATAATTCCAATAATAATTGGCAACTCAGAGTTATCCAAAAAAGCATCAAAATTATTATTTGATGAGTATGGAATATATGTTCAACATATAAATTACCCGACAGTTCCAAGAGGAACTGAGCGTTTCCGTATTACCCCTACACCTTATCATACCGATGAAATGATAGAACATTTGACAGAATCTCTTGTAAAAGTTTTCGAAAAGTTGTCTATCTCTGTAGCCTGTTTATGCTATAGCTAGTACAGCCCTACATCATACCGCGATTTATTCGCGGTATCTCAGCATGGATTCCGCTAACAAGTAGCGGAATGACGAGTTTTACGCTTATCAAATTGTAGGTAAACATAAATTACTTTAGCTATAGTTTTATATCTCCAGCAATGATTAGCCCGTTGTCTTCCGTTAGCCTTCCACCGCTTTCTTGCAGAAAAAGTCTACCGAGCAAGGCTTTATATTTGTTAACTCCAGAGTAAATTATTCCACTGTGCCTTCCTGCCGCAAGGTATGCAAAGCCTAAAATTGTTGAACCTATGGAGCGTACATTACTATTGCCAGGCAGCAATTTATTTAACAAATTACCACTTACATCTATTAGACCCCCTTCACGGCTTTTCACCCGCATTTTTATATGACGAGATCTAAAATCCTCAAGAAAAGCACCTTTCTTTTCTTCTGCCCAAAAAGTTTCTCTAAGAGCCGGAGCATCAATTACAGCTGCCACAACTTTATTTTTATGAATGAGACAGACTGATACTGCAAAATAAACCATGCAACTAGAAAAATTCTCCCTGCCCTCTATAGGCATAATAAACCAGGTATAAGTGTCATCTTTTACTTCTTGATCAGTATCATCTTCAAAAATAAAATCATAGTCTCGTTTGTAATCGTGCAAGCAATCGTATATGGTTTGCTTGGATTTTGAATAAGTTTTATTGATAAAGTCTGCTGATTTAACATTAGAGATTTGTAATTCATTAAAATCGCGCATAAGCTGCCTGGAAGCACTACGCACAGAATCAAGCATCACATTAATTCGTGGTGATGAGATGGACATTCTTCTTTTTACTCTTTCACTCTTTCATAATAGCTGTCATCTGGAGTATATACTACAATTTTATCCTCTTCTTTTATAAACTGAGGCACGTTAACGCGCATTCCTTTTTCCAAAATTGCAGGCTTATAAGAAGCAGTAGCAGTTTGTCCTTTAATAACAGACTCTGTTTCTTTCACAGCAAGTGTAACATAATCAGGCACATGCGCAGAAATTATTTTGTCTTGATAAGCTACAACTTTAATTTTCATGTTATCCTGTAGATAAATCTTTTTTTCTCCCAATAAATCCAAATTTATAGTGATTTGCTCGTAATTACTTGGATGCATAAGATTTACAATGTTTCCTTCAGTGAAAAGGTAAACATATTCCTCTTCATCTAAAATTGCCCTTCTGATTGTTGCATCAGAACGAAATCTTTCATAGTGTTTTGCTCCGGTTTTGATGTTTTTCATTTCGGCTTGTATGTATGCACCACCTTTACCAGGTTGAGTATGCATAATACCTACAACCAAAAATAATCCGCCGTTATGTTCCAACACCTGACCTGGTCTGATATCGTTAGCTCTTTCTGCCATAATTACATTTTCAATTTGATCTTATAATTATAAATAGCTTTATATAAATATCAAAGTCTTTATTAGTCAATAAATTCTGGTATATTTAATACTATATACCTCCCCTTTATATTTATATGTGGAAATATCTCTTTAGTGAAAGACAGCATAATACGTTTTTTTGTGCTGATAACTAAAATTTCTAATATATCCCCTGAGCCGAAATTATACACAGATTTTACATAGCCATATAATTCATTACTTTTCAGCCTTACTTCCATATCTACAAGGTCACTTTGGTAAAATTCATCCTCATCATTTAGCTCTGGTAACTTGCTTCTTTCTATATATAGCTTCTTATTCCTTAAAAGCTCTGCTTCATTACGGGAATTTACTCCGCTTATTGTAGCTATTACTAAATTATCACCTATGACGGATACTGAGTCTATTTTATAATTCTCATCACCACTTATTAGCTTACCATATAAGAAGATATTTTCAGGCTTTTCAGTAAAGGTTTTTACTTTAACAGCTCCTTTAATTCCGTGAGGAGAGGTAATAATTCCTAAGCATACCAGATTGTCGTTCATATTAATGCAAGTATCTAATCAGAAGATTTCTCAGATAAATATTGAGTCAAAATCTCGATGCCTTCATCAATCTCTTTTTCAGTGATAATGAGTGGAGGTAAAATTCTCACAACGTTATCTGATGTTACCCCAACAGTAAGCAAGCCGCGATGACTTAACTCTTCTGCAAACTTTTGATTGTCTGCTTTCACTTTTATTCCAAGCATTAACCCTTTCCCTCTTACTTCCTCTATTATTGGAAATTTACTTGCTAAGTCTTCTAGTTTATTTTTTAAGTATTTACCTCTAATTTCAACATTTTTCAAAAAGCCGGGGCTGAGCAATTCTTCGAGCACAGCATTACCTACTGAGGTTGCAAGCGGATTGCCACCAAAAGTGGAACCGTGCATACCGACCGCCATATATTTAGCAGCATTTTCAGTCGCAAGACAAGCCCCTAGCGGAAACCCGCCGCCTATTCCCTTTGCAAGAGCACATATATCAGGTTCCACTCCTATATGTTCGTATGCAAATAATTTTCCTGTCCTGCCAGCACCGCATTGCACGCAATCAAAAAATAACAATATGTCATTTTCATCACACAGCTTTCTTAGTTCTTTCATAAAGACTTCATTCATTACTTTGATACCACCTTGCCCTTGTATTGGTTCTATTAATATAACGCCTATACCACTTGAAATTGCTTTCTTTACGCTCTCAATATTGGGCTCGATGTTATCACACCAATCAATGTAGGGATTTAGTAATTCAGAAAATTTCTGTTTATCGTTTGTAGCACAAGTTAAAAAGGTTCTTCCATGAAATGCACCATGGAATGTTAAAATTCTGTGACGATTTTTATTGCCTTTTCCATTTTGATAGATCCTAGCAATCTTAAGCCCACATTCTACTGCCTCTGATCCAGAATTTGAGAAAAATACAGTGTTAGCGAAACTGTTGTTTATTAATTTTTCTGCAAAATTATTGGCAGCAGGTATATTATAGGTATTTGATATATGCCATAATTTTTCTCCTTGCAATTTAAGAGCACTAATTAATCGCGAATTAGTGTGACCTAAGCTACTAACGGCTATTCCGGAGTGAAAATCTACGTAGCGCTCACCATCAACATCATATAGGTAGATACCTTTGCCATGAGAAAAATTTATATTAACAGGAGAATAAACTGGCAAAATAGGAGAAATTGTCATAAAATATTATATGCTAAATTTTATTATTAATAACATAAAAGCCGTTGTTTCGCAATGAGTAAGGATATGTATAAGATAGGTAAATTAATGTTTTCTGCACTGGGGAAAAACAAATACACAAAAGTTATCGCATTATTCTCATCAATTTTTATGATTTTATTCAGTGTGATATATTGTAATTATTTACTAAGGAGTAATTTCCTTTCTTCTTACCGTGATTCAAGTGTAAACTTAAAAAGCGTACTGGAAAATGGCATAATAAAAAAATACCATTATTTACTAATAGAAAAGCATCACATTAAATACAAAAATTTTGACTACATAAACCAACTAGTAAAACTACGTGCTGAATTATTACAATCAGTGAGCAAAGTAAAGGATTTCAGCTTAATACTGTATGATCAAAACGGCAGAATAATATTCAGTAATTTTAACACTCAAGATTATGATTATGAACAGTTACTTACAAACGATGAAATTGATAAACTATTAAGTAACCAAGAAATATTTTATACTACAGGAAATACATTAACTTCTATTTTCCCTATATTCCATGAAAATAGCGTTAAACCGTCGTTTTTTTTGAAGATTCTTCGAAACTACAATAATTCTTATGTTATAGCATATGGCCTGTTTTTAACATTTTTGGGCCTATTATTAATAATCTTAATATTAATAATGTTCTATTTGCACTTTTCTAATACCCAAATGCTAGCCAAGCAACATAAAACTAACATTGAATTACAGCAGATAAAAGAGACATTAGAGCAAGAAAATGCAAACAAGCTAAAGTTTTTTGCAAGCGTTACACATGAATTACGCACACCTCTTAATGCTATTATTGGATTTGCGGAGTTGATCAAAAATAAAACTTTAGGTTCAATGGATAATTCTCAATACAAGGAGTATGCAGACGATATATATAATGCAGGAACACACTTACTTACCTTAATTAATGATGTGCTCGATTTTTCTAAAGCTGAATCAAGTAGTTTAACAGTAGAAAAAGTGAAGTTTAACCTGAACAAAATAATGGATTCATGCGTAAATATGCTATTACCTAAATTAAAAGAAGCCGGGATTAATTTAAAAAAAGAGATGACTAATAAACAATTATTAGTCATTGCAGATCCCAAGAGAATGAAACAAGTTATAATAAATTTATTATCAAACTCAATCAAGTTTACTCCCAAAGATGGTTTAATAAGAATGGTGATAAAAGAAAATATAGAAAAAAACTTATTAACTATTAAGTTTCATGACAATGGAATAGGAATAATGCAGCAGGACATATATAAAGTTATGTCTGTTTTTGGCCAAGCAGATTCGGGGTATAGAAACGAAGGTACGGGCATCGGATTGCCGCTAAGCAAGAAATTAGTAGAGTTAATGGGTGGAACTTTTGACATTAAAAGTGAAGCAAAACTTGGTACTACGATAACATTGAACTTCTTTTATGAAGAACAAACATGTGAAGATTCGATTGATTTTTAATAGGATCTATTTGATATGGCCTTACATCAGACGAAAACCACACTTTATCAAAAGCGGCAAGCCGAGAAGGTAGGCAGAAATTCATCAATAAGCCCCCATCAAGAATCTTATCTGTTAGCTATATATAAAATTTGATACTCTGACTACAATATACTACTATAGATAGAAGTGTTATTAATGGAGCAAGGTATGGAATTAGCAGTAGGAAATAATGCACCCGATTTTAGCTTACCAACAGATTCTGGTGAAAATTTATCACTGAGTGAATTTTTTGATAAAAAAAATGTAGTTCTTTATTTTTATCCTAAAGACGATACTCCGGGTTGTACAATGGAGGCAAAAGGCTTTAGAGATAAAATAGATGATTTTTCTTTCCTTGACACAGTGATAATTGGTGTATCAAAAGATAGTGTTAGATGTCACACTAACTTCAAAGCAAAATATTCTCTGCCGTTTTCTTTAGTTTCTGATGAGAATGCTGAAATGTTGGGAAAATATGGTGTTTGGGTAGAGAAAAGTATGTTTGGCAAAAAGTATATGGGAATAGAACGCACTACTTTTTTAATAGATAAAAAAGGTAAAATAGTGAAGATCTGGAAAAATGTAAAAGTTAGTGGACATGTTGATGAGGTTCTGGAAGAAGTAAGGAGAATATAAACTAAAGAATAGGTTAATGGCTACCCATTGCTACATAAAAAAGCTGAAATTACATAATTTTCGTAGCCACTCAAACTTTGAACTGGATTCAGATGATAGCTCAGTTGTAATAACTGGCAAAAACGGTATTGGTAAAACTAATATACTTGAAGCAATCTCGTTGCTTGCTAAAAGCAATGGAATGAAAAAAGCAAAAGCCAGTGAGATACAAAATAGATTCAGTAATGAAGATTGGGCAGTGCACTATGATTTTTTTAATGGAACAGATTTTAATTCAATTGGTATCGCAAAGAGTTTTGATAAGAAACTAATACAAATTGATGGAAAAACGCAATCGAGTTATTCATCTTTGTATAAGATATCCAATGTAATATGGCTGATTCCACAAATGGACTATGTTCTTCTTAATTCTCCAAGTGACAGATTAAAATTTTTAGACCGTATAGTCTCACTGTTTGAGGAAAATTACACTTGCTGCTACATGAAACACAGAAAAGCTAAACGTGAGCGAAGTAAACTGTTGAGAGAGAACACCTTGGACGAAAATTGGCTCTCTAGTCTTGAAAACATAATGGCCGTTAATGCAGTTAGTATTTTACGTATGCGATCGTCTGTTTTAAAAATATTACAAGACACAATTGATAACCATTCCAGTGAGTTTTTTCCGAAGGCAAGTTTGAAATTCAGCAGCCAGCTAACTTTGGACGATACTGCAGAATATTTTCAGAATCGTCTAAAGGAAAACAGAGAAAAAGATTCATTGACTGGTAGAGTAACCTTTGGTGTGCATAACGATAATTTTCGGGTTTTTTGTCAAAAAAGAAACGTACCAATAAATCTGTGCTCCACTGGAGAACAAAAGTTATTACTGCTTTCTATTATTTTATCCAGTGTAAAAGCAAGGTGTATTCATTACAATAAGGCACCACTTCTTCTACTTGATGATATAATGTCTCATCTGGATAAACATTACAGAAAGGCGTTAATGGAGGAAGTGTTAAGTATTCAATGTCAAACTTGGATAACTGATGTAAATCAAGATAATTTCAATAGCTATCTTTATTCTTTCAAGTTTTTTGAATTATCAAATGAATAGTACCTCTTTCAAAGCTCATACAGGCAACTCCCAATTGTAAATTCCGGCAATTAAACCTCAAACCAAAACATTTCTGTTTTTTTTACTTTAAATTAAATGCAAAAGTTACTTTACAAACTTCGCCAGTCCCCTTATCATGAAACTGAAGCTATTTATTTATCTTCGCAATCTCTGCAGTGGATTAATGACAAAAAACTTAATGTATTTGGCGTAAATCATGCTTAATTTTTGCACTATGTGCACCTCATGTCTTTATAAAACTTTTAGGTTTCTACCTATATAAGCTGAAACGCGCTTATAAAGCGTTTAAGACAGTAAAAGACGTCAAATAGACAAGGGAGAATTTGAATACTAGCCACCCTAGGGTTTCTTTGCCTTTTTTTTCGCTCAGTAAATTTCTTAATGTTTATAATTTAGATTAGTTGCGGCTTAAAAGCAGCTGAATCGCGGTTATTAAGCGTTTAGAATAAAAAAACGCCATACTTGAAAGTATAATGTAAGTAATTAGCCAACCACGGG
>NZ_CACTIU010000030.1:0-14589 GCF_902713635.1 Wolbachia endosymbiont of Cardiocondyla obscurior
TGTCAAGCGTTTAAAACATAAAAAACGCCAATATTTTAAAGCGGATAATAACCCCAGGGCTTCTTTTGCCTTTTTTTCCGTTTGGTAAATTTCTTAATGTTTATAGCTAAACGACAATCGTCATCCCGCTGCTTGTTAGCGGGATCTATGCTTTGAGATACCGCGAATAAATCGCGGTATGACGTAGAGCTCGCGTTAGCTATACTTTTATGCTTACCAACTCAGTATCCAATCAAAACCTGGATTTCAGTGTCAAGCACTGAAATGACACCAAAAGGGCTACTGCTGTTTTGGATGGAAACCAGTGTCAGCTACTTGAATCTGCCACGCAAATTGCCTGCAAATTGCAATGTTCGTACAGCTGTGCGTCATGCGCTGGAATGGCATCAAGGGGTAACTTTTTATTTAAACAATGATTGTAAAATGATTATAATAAGAGATCTATTGAAATTTTAAAGTTATTAAATATTGACGCTATATACTTAAGTGTTAAAATAGAATGAAAAGTTTTTAGGAGTTTATATGGCAGCAGGTGGGAAAGCAAAGACAGCTAGTAAAAATAACCCTACTCAGCGTAAGAAAGCTGAGCAAAAAATGTATAAAGATAAACCGGTAAAACCTGTTAGATATATAGATCGTGATTCGCGCATGAATTATATGTCTGCTCAATATGACAACGGCAATCTGGTTGAAGATGAGGTAAGCGGCAATCCTATAAAGTGGGAAGCTGTATAATAGTTGTGGTTAAAGTTACTATTAATTCTAAGGAATGTGAAGTAGAGCATGGGCTCACTATAATTCAAGCTTGTGAAGTCGTGGGCGTTGAAATTCCACGTTTTTGTTATCATGAGCGTTTAGCAATTGCTGGTAACTGCAGAATGTGTTTGGTTGAAGTGGAGGGTGGACCTCCAAAACCAGTAGCCTCTTGTGCAATGCCAGTTGCAGAAGGGATGGTTATTCACACTGATACCCCTAAGGTTAAAAAAGCACGTGAAGGTGTGCTTGAGTTTTTGCTAATTAACCACCCGCTTGATTGCCCAATTTGCGATCAGGGTGGTGAATGCGATTTGCAAGATATCACGATGGCTTATGGGAAAGGAACCAGCAGACTTGATGAGCATAAGAGGGCTGTGCCAAAAAAACACTTCGGACCACTGATTGAGACCGCGATGAATCGATGCATTCATTGCACTCGGTGTGTTAGATTTTTGTCTGATGTTGCAGGTACAAATGAACTTGGAGGAATCGGAAGGGGAGAAAATGTAGAGATTAGCACTTACATAAAAAGGCATATTAGTTCTGAATTATCCGGAAATATCATAGATCTCTGCCCGGTAGGAGCTTTAACTTCAAAGCCTTACTCCTTTACAGCGCGTCCATGGGAGCTATCACATTGCGAAACTATAGATGTACTAGATGCTGTGGGAAGTAGTATTAGAGTTGATTATCGTGGCCCGGAAGTTATGCGAATATTGCCAAGGCTGAGCGAAGAAATAAATGAAGAATGGATATCAGATAAAACCCGCTTTGCCTATGATGGACTAAAAGTTCAGCGTCTTGATCGACCTTATATAAAAAAAGATGGTAAATTAGCCCCAGTTGATTGGAATGAGGCATTAACTGTTGCTGCAAAGAAATTAAAGAATACAAAATCAAATAAAATAGCTGCAATTGCAGGTGATTTAGCAGATTGTGAGTCTATGCTTCTACTTAAAGAAATGATGCAGAAGCTCGGCTCGGGAAATATAGATTGCAGGCAGGATGGTGCAAAACTTATACCAAATAATCGTGGATCGTATGTGTTCAATACCACTATTGAAGGTATAGAGAATGCGGATTTGTGTCTGCTTATAAATACAAACCCAAGGATAGAAGCACCGATCATTAACGTAAGATTGAGAAAGAGATATTTACAGGGCAACTTTCCTGTTGCAAGTGTTGGTCCTAACATTGAATATTTGTATCATGTTGAGAAATTGGGCGATAATCCTGATATTTTGAGTGAAATAGCAAATGGAAATCATAAGTTCTGTAAGCTGCTGAGTGCTGCTCAGAGCCCTATGCTGATTATCGGTCAAGATGCATTAGTAAGAGACGATTCTGAATCAATTCTAATTCTAGCTGGCAAAATTGCAGAAGAATTTAACATGGTCAGAGATGACTGGAATGGCTTTAATGTGCTGCATAAAGCTGCAGCAAGAGTTGGTGGGCTAGATATTGGGTTTGTTCCTAAAAAAGGCGAAAGGGATATTAATCAAATATTGGAACATGCAGAAAGTGGTGAAATAGAAGTTGTTTATCTTCTTGGTGCAGATGAAATTGACACATCAAAGTTAGAAAACACATTTGTAATTTATCAAGGTCATCACGGTGATAAGGGTGCACATGTGGCAGATGTTATCTTGCCTGGTGCTGCATATACAGAAAAATATGCAACTTATGTAAACACTGAAGGTCGAGTGCAAAGAACAAATTTAGCTGTATTTCCTCCAGGTGAAGCAAAGGAGGACTGGTTAATTATTAAAAATCTCTCGCAATATTTGGATCTCTCCTTACCATATGATAGTTTATTTGACGTGAGAAAAAAATTAGATACTATCGGTCCACAGTTTAGAAATGCTGATCAAGTGATAAAAAACACATGGGTACCAATCAGCAATGGTAAAATAAATTTAAGTAATACACCTTTTACTTTAAAGGAGTGTAATTTTTATATGACGGATTCAATAAGTCGCGCTTCAAAAATAATGGCAGATTGTACTAAAGCTTTTTATGAACACGCTAGTTAATATTTTATTTATTTTAGTACCGCTACTACTTTCAGTTGCATATTTGACATACTTTGAGCGTAAGGTCCTTGCTGCAATTCAACTGAGGCACGGCCCAAGTGTAGTTGGACCTTTTGGGCTATTGCAGCCATTTGCAGATGCTATTAAGCTCCTGATTAAGGAGCCGATAATACCATTTAGAGCGAGCACCATACTGTTCATTATGGCTCCAATGCTTACCTTTATCTTGGCATTAATTGCCTGGGCAGTTATACCGTTTGGTGCTGAAGTAATTGTAGAAAATGGCCAGCAAGTAGTTATTCCTAAGGTTATAGCAAATATTAATGTTGGAGTGCTTTATGTGCTAGCTATATCGTCGCTGGGAGTATACGGCGTAATTATTGCAGGCTGGTCAAGCAATTCTAATTATGCATTTCTTGGCGCTATACGGTCGGCTGCTCAGATGATTTCATATGAAGTTTCAATAGGCTTAATAGTTGCTACAGTTGTTGTTACGACTGGCACGTTGAACCTCGGAGAGATGGTGGTAGCGAAACACAATATGCCATTTTGGGTTGATTTGCTACTAATGCCTATAGGAATAATATTTTTTATTTCTTTGCTTGCAGAAACTAATCGTCACCCATTTGATTTACCAGAAGCTGAAGCAGAGCTTGTCTCTGGATATAACGTTGAATATTCATCCATGCCTTTTGCCCTCTTTTTTCTTGGAGAATATGCAAATATGATTTTAGCAAGTGCTATGATGACGATATTCTTTCTAGGAGGGTGGTATCCTCCGTTAGAACTTGGTTTGCTTTATAAAATTCCAGGTTTAATTTGGTTCGTTTTGAAGATAATTATACTTTTATTCGTATTTATTTGGATTAGAGCAACAATACCTCGTTATCGATATGATCAGCTAATGCGCCTTGGTTGGAAAGTATTTTTACCAATATCAGTGTTTTGGGTGATACTCATTTCAGGGGTGTTGCTCTTTACTGGGAATTTGCCTGGATCCAATGTTTAATTTCCCAAATACAAGATTAAGACGCAGGCGCTCGAGCAAATGGGTTCGCAATTTAACAAGTGAAAATAGTTTATCAGTAAATGATCTGGTTCTTCCTCTGTTTGTTCATGACAGAGAAGAAACAACTGAACCAATTTCTGGCTTACCAGGCGTAAAGTGTTGTTCAATAGATGGATTAGTGTCTATAGTTAAGGAAGCTAAAGATTTAGGGATTAATGCTGTTGCAATTTTTCCTGTAGTTGATAGTAAACTAAAATCTGAAAACGCTGAGGAAGCATATAATTCTGACAACTTAATCTGCAGAGCAATTTGTGCTGTAAAATTAAAGGTACCTGAAATTGGTATTATTGCAGACGTTGCATTGGATCCATACACTATTCATGGCCATGACGGCATTTTAAAAGATAATCAGATGGATGTAGAAAACGATGAAACTATATCAGTACTGTGTAAGCAAGCACTTGCTTTAGCGAAGGCAGGATGTGATATAGTTGCTCCTTCTGATATGATGGATGGTAGAGTAGGAAGAATCAGAAAATCATTAGATGATAACAACTTTCAAGACGTATTAATATTATCTTATGCAGTGAAATATTGCTCTAGCTTCTATGCTCCATTCAGGCAAGTCGTTGGTTCATGTGGGCTATCACATTCTATAGACAAAAGTGGTTATCAAATGGATTATAAAAATGCGCACGAAGCAATGTGCGAAATTGAAATGGATATAAATGAAGGTGCAGACTTTATTATGATTAAACCAGGTATGCCATATTTAGATATTATCAAAACAGCAAGTGATAAGCTTAATTTTCCGATTTTTGCTTACCAAGTAAGCGGTGAGTACGCAATGATAAAAGCTGCTGCAAATAATAGCTGGCTAGATTATGACAAGGTGATTTATGAGTCTTTGATTGGTTTCAAACGTGCGGGTGCAAGTGCAATATTCACTTACGCTGCACTTGATATTGCAAAAAATTTAAGTGCATAAGCCCTATAAAATTATTAAATTTTTGGCGCACGTTCTTCTACTGTTGCTGCATATTACCTAAAATCTTCCAATACATGTTTTAAGTTATTGATAAGTCCGTTACAATACAGTATTATAAATAATATAAACCAAGTGTTACTTAGAACATGGGGATTTTTTTTAAATTTTTGGGGAAGATGCTAGGCAAGGTTTTTCCTGCTAAAACAGTAAGCTCTCTTTTAGGAATAGGATATTTACCAAGTTGGCAGAACTATTGGTCTTCTTTTTTAATATTATTTATTGTCGATGTTATATTAATTCTTACATATGGAGGCGAATACTTACTATATAAAATGCCAAACTCAGGAATAGTTGTAGCTGCTGTTTTTACAAAATTGGCAATAGTTATGTTAGTAATGCAATTAATTGGAATATTTATTTTTCATGCTCAAGACCCTTCAGCAAACAGTGGTGAAGAAATAGTAATACAAATAGCGTCAGGGCAAGTACTGACTGTAGCACTTTCAATGCCAGCAATGATGTCGATTTATTATGCTGTAAGTAAACTCTATGGGAGTATATGTAAGCAGATGTTTCAATGCCCATTTTGGTTTAATGATTTTATGCACTTTTTCTTTTTTCTTATGATACCTTACGTATTTTTTAATGTCGTAGAAGTGATAAAACCATGGCCAATAAGTTCAATACAGCTCAGCTATAATAATGCAATGTCAATTACATTTGAGGGGATTTTTCACACATTTTATGCGGTGATTTTACTGTATTTAACAGCATTTATATTCTGCGATTTAACTATGCATGATGCAATTGTCCTAAATAAAAGCATAATTCAGTATGTGAGGGAAAGTTCAGCAGTTTTAGGTGATTATTTACATGATACTGTTAAAAAAATAGGTATTGAATAGTACTTATTTATTTATATATTTAGTATAAAAAGTGTGCAATTTGTGTGAACTTACAAAGTATAATAAAAGAGTTACAAGATTTTTGGGCTAGTGAAGGATGTGTTATACTTCACCCATACACATCTGAAGTTGGTGCTGGCACATTACATCCCGCAACAATTATGTCTGCAATTGATACAAAACCGGCAAAAATTGCATATCTACAACCAGTAATTAGGCCAGCAGATGGGCGCTATAGTGATAATCCTAATCGTTTGTATCAACATCACCAATATCAAGTTATAATAAAGCCATCTGGTAATAATTTACAAGACGTCTATTTAGATAGCTTAAAAGTTCTTGGCATATCTACAGAAAAATATGATATTAAGTTTGTTGAAGATGATTGGGAAAATCCGAGCGTTGGTGCATCAGGACTTGGATGGGAAGTTACATGCAATGGAATGGAAGTAACACAGCTTACTTATATACAGCAAGTTGGAGGGATTGACTGCAAGATGATTCCTGGTGAGGCGGCATATGGGTTGGAACGTTTAGCAATGTGCATACAAGGTGTAGATAATGTTTACGATATAATTTGGAACGATAACGGTGTAACTTACGGAGATATTTTTAAACAAAGAGAATATGAATTTTCTTATCTAGCGTTAGATTATTATGATACTAAAGTGGTACAGCAGCAATTCGAAGATACGGAAAAATTGTGTAAGTTCCTTATTGAAAAGGAGCTACCAATGGCAGCCTATGACCAATGTATTAAAACTAGTCACCTACTTAATCTGCTTGATGCAAGAGGTGTGCTTGGTGTGAATGAACGTACAGCTTATATTGGTAAAGTTAGAGAGCTAACAAAAAAATGTTGTGAATTGTACATGAGTAAATAGCGTATGTCGTTGCAGTTATTATTTGAGTGCCTTTCAGAAGAAATACCACCGAGAATGCAGAATGTAGCTGCAACTCAAGTTAAAAGCTGTATTGCCAATGTTTTTAACAAAAATAATGTAAAATTTACATCAATGGAGGTTTTTATAACGGCACGTCGCATTACTCTATTTGTTGACAACATAAATGCTTTGGAGCTAAAGGATTCCAATAACGAAGTTAAGGGACCAAACATTAACGCACCAAAAAGTGCTATCGAAGGTTTTTTAAGAAAATATCAGAAAAATGAAGAAGATTTGCTCGTTCGAAAAGTAAATAATGAGGATTTTTACTTCATTAAAAGAGAAAGCTGCTCATTTAACATCAGAGAATTCCTCAAAAATCAACTGGAGGAAATGCTCAAAAACTTTTCTTGGTTGAAGAGCATGAGATGGGGCAAAGGAAAAGAAAGGTGGGTTAGGCCAATCAAAAACATTTTATGCATTTTAAATGACGAAATAATACCTGTGTCTTTTGCAGGGATCACAGCATCTAACACAACATATGGCCATCGATTTCTCTCAAGTGGTACAGCGTTAACTGTTAAAGCACCTAAAGACTATTTTGAATTGCTAGAAAAAAACAGTGTAATTCTCCAAATGGACAAAAGAAAGCAATTTATACTAGATCAGATTAATAAATTCACAAAAGAGCAGAATTTACAACTTGAGAAAAATGATTATTTACTAAATGAATTGACAGGGCTTATAGAGTGGCCAATCGTACTGTTTGGTGAAGTGAATCAAGAAAAGTCATTTGGATTACCGAAGGAAGTAATACTTAGTATAGTTAATACACAACAAAAATACCTTGCTTTAAGTAATGGAAAGAGAATTTCACACTTTGTCACTGTTGTCAACGTCAACAATGGTGAAGTTGTTAAAGGACACGAAAGAATATTAGAAGCACGTCTTGCTGATGCCCAATTTTTAATATCTCAAGATAAAAAGGAAAATCTAGATTATTATGTCAAAAAATTAGGTTTGATATTATTTCATGCTTCACTTGGCAGCGTGGGGGAAAAGGTGAAGCGTATTACGGCTCTGTCAAAGTATATAGCTATATTTATTCCACATGCTTCGCTGATAAAAGTTGAACGTGCTGCATATTTGGCAAAAGCTGATTTGGCAACATCGATAGTAAGAGAGTTTCCAGAATTACAAGGAGTAATGGGTGGAT
Organism: Wolbachia endosymbiont of Cardiocondyla obscurior; assembly: GCF_902713635.1. Classification (NCBI taxonomy): domain Bacteria; kingdom Pseudomonadati; phylum Pseudomonadota; class Alphaproteobacteria; order Rickettsiales; family Anaplasmataceae; genus Wolbachia; species Wolbachia endosymbiont of Cardiocondyla obscurior. Next base: position 7,792 of record NZ_CACTIU010000030.1, read on the forward strand.
ATTATGCTTCTTATTTTCAAGAAGATAGAGAAATAGTGGAAGCTATAACTGAGCATTATAAGCCAATCGGGCCAGAGCAGGAGTGTCCTAAATCTCCTTCTGCAATTGCTGTGTCAATTGCAGACAAAGTGGATAGCTTAGTTGGTTTAATTGCAGCAGGTGAGAAAATCTCTGGTTCGTATGATCAATTTGGTTTGCGGAGAATGACAATTGGTATAATTAGGACAATACTTGAAAATAATTTGCATGTTCCAATTAGGCTAATGATAGACAAGTCAGTATCTTTATATTCAAGGCTTCTATTTAATAAAAATACAGCGTCAGTTGATAAGCCGAATAGAAAACAAATTTCAGAACTAGTATTTAGATTTTGCTTAGAAAGATTCAAGGTTATTTTAAAAAATAGAGATATAAGGCAAGATGTTGTAGATTCAATACTATATAAAATCGATATTAATGATCTGCTGACAGCAGAAAAGCAAACTGTTATATTGGATCGTTATCTTAGTACTCCAGAAGGTGAACAAATTCTAAGCACTTACAAAAGAGTCAGTAACATGATGAGCAAAGCAAGGAAAAGTGATGGCACTACTTATAGTGCATCTTACGGTAAGAGGTTTTTGATTGAAAGTGAAGAAATTGCGCTATCAAATTGTGCTATAACTGCTTGTAAAAACATAAAACAAGCGATAAAAAATAACCACTTTAATGTAGCACTTGATGAACTTGCTGGTTTTGCTCCGTTTATCAATCAGTTTATGGACAGTATAAAGATTAACTGTGATTCTGATAAGCTGAGAAGAAACAGATTATCTTTGCTTGAAAATGTAGTTTCCATCTTTCATTTAGTAGCAGATTTTAACCTCATACAGGTTAAGCAATGGATAAATGCTCAGGCAATATAAAGAACAAATCAAATCATCTCCACAGTCCTGTGGCGTGTATAAGATGGTCGGAGATAAGAATAAAGTTTTATATGTTGGAAAAGCAAAAAACTTAAAGTCAAGGTTATCCGACTACCTTCAATTCGAAAATCTTTCTGAACGAATTAGAGTTATGCTCTTACAGGTTATTAAGGTTGAAATATTCATCACTGAGAATGAAATCGAAGCACTGCTTCTTGAAGCACAGCTAATAAAATCATTGAAACCACTTTATAATATTGTGCTTAAGGATGGAAAATCTTATCCTTATATAACAATTTCCAAGCACGATTATCCAAGAATAGCAAAATATAGAGGCAAATTTAAGAAGAATGAGTTTCATTATTATGGTCCCTTTACATCTGCCGCTGCTGTTAAGCAAACTATATTGTCATTGCAAAAAGCTTTTCTCCTAAGAGTATGTTCAGATCAATACTTTTCCTCAACAAAAAGACCATGTATTGAATATCAAATTAAGCGCTGCTCAGCACCATGCGTAGATAAAATCACAAAAGACGACTACTGCCAATCAGTAAAACAGGCACGAAATACATTGCTTGGAAGAAATAAGGAAGTGAAAGAACAGTTACTTTTCACAATGAGAAAGTGCAGCAGTGAAGAAAACTATGAGCTTGCTGCTATATATAGAGATCGGGTAAAGTTTCTTGAGCAAATTCAAATACAGCACACGGATTTTTCTTTTGAAAAAGATGCAGATTTCTTCAGTATTGTACGTGAAGAGGATCTAGCATGTATTAGTGTGTTATCGTTTAGAAATAAAGACAACTACGGCAGCACTCCTTACTTTGCCGAGAACTGTGGTGATCACTCAAATGATGAAATTTTATCCACCTTTTTGGTCAATTTTTATAATTCAGCTAACATACCTCCAATACAAATTTACGTTCCAGATTCTATTGTGGATAAGGAAATTATAGAACAAGCACTATATAAGGTTGCTCAAAAGCCAGTAAAAGTTCTGCATGCAAAGAATAAAAAAGAGCGTGATTTATTGAAATTTGTTTATGATAACTCTCAGCATAGCTTAGAGCAGAAGCTTATCGATTATAGAAATAACCTAGAAAAGCTTGAGGAGCTTAGCAAAATCTTCTTGTTACCAAATATTCCAAAGCGTATTGAGGTTTATGACAATAGCCATATATTTGGAAACCAACAAATTGGTGTAATGGTTGTTGCAGGGCAGGAGGGTTTTTTAAAAAGTGAGTACAGAAAATTTACTATAAAGGAAAAATTTTCAGGCGATGACTATAAAATGATGAGGGAAGTGCTAACCAGACGTTTCTCCGGCAATATAAAAGGCATAATACCTGATTTTTTACTGATTGATGGTGGACCAGGACATGTTTCCATAGTACAGAATGTACTGGAAGTATTGAATATAAACGTTCCTTTTGCTTGTATGGCAAAAGGTCCTGATCGTAACGCAGGAAATGAAAGATTTTATATGCTGGGCAGGGAAGAATTCAGTCTGGCAAATGACAGCAAAGTCATGCTTTACTTACAATCGCTGCGTAATGAAGCCCACCGTTTTGCGATAACTTCACATAGAAAAAAACGCGATAAACAGTTTATAGTTTCACAATTAAGCAAAATACCCGGCATTGGCAACAAAAGAAAAAAAGCGTTGATGTCTTATTTTGGTTCAGTGAAAAATATAAGCAAAGCTTCTCTGGCTGAAATTCAAAACATACCTGGAATTAGTAAAGGTTTAGCAGAAGTTATTCTTAAACACGTAAATTATAAGAGAGGAGTACTGGAATGACACAAAACCCGTTTTATTATTAGGGAATTTATATCTTAAAACCGCAAAAAAAGGTGTGCGTATTTGTGAAAAAAAATCTCCATAAAATTTGTGAAGCAATGTGGTGGGACTAGTGCGATTCGAACGCACGACCTTCGGATTAGGAGTCCAACGCTCTATCCTGCTGAGCTATAGTCCCGTGTTTCCTACCATTCATGTAAAGTTATAGCAAAAAATCCTTTCTTTTCTAGATTTCTTGCATAACCAATTTATGACGACAAAAAACATTTCTGTACTTCTTGAGTATAATGCTATTATATTTAATAACATGGTTTAAGTAAGATTAATGCTAGTTAACAATATTGGTTATTTCTATAACAATCAAAACGACTTTGCTTTAAGCAATATAAACATTAAAGTAAAGAAAGGAAATGTTGCATGTTTATTGGGGCATTCTGGCTGTGGCAAGTCAACAATTTTGAAATTAATTGCGGGGATAGAAAATCCAAAATCTGGAACTATTTTTATAAATGATAGGTTAGTTGCGAGCAATAAGGCATCAGTCGCTATAGAGCATAGAAATATCGGATTGATTTTTCAGCATTCTGCATTATTTCCTCATAAAACAGTAGTAGAAAATATAACCTTTGCTATCCGCAGCTCTTCCAAGAGAGAAAAGCACCTAATTGCATTGGAAATTTTGAAGTTACTCAATATAGAAAAATACGAAAATATGTACCCTAACGCCTTATCTGGAGGACAGCAACAATTAATTGCAATAGCAAGAGTGATGGCACAAAACCCTGATGTTGTGTTGTTAGATGAACCATTTTCTAATTTAGATATACTGCTCAAGTGCCGAATAAGACAACATATATTGTCCCTTTTTAGAAGTAAAAATATCCCTGTGCTAATGGTAACTCATGACCCGCAAGAAGCATTGAAAGTTGCAGATTTTATCTACGTAATGAAAAATGGTAAAATTATTCAATCAGGAGTTTCTAGCGATATATACCATAAGCCTAAAGACGATACGCTAGCAAAGTTTTTTAGTGAGCTCTCTTCTACTCTACAGTTAAGCGAAAAGTTTCCACTTATTCGCTGCAAGAAAATAATCTAGTTTGGGATTGTTATAAAATAATTAAAAAACCTTGATTTATAATTAAATAAAGGTGATATAATCTATGTGTTACTTGACTTCAGTCAAGTTTTAATATTTAAAGGTCAATATTTTAAATGGAGGTGAAAATGAGTTTAGGACCATGGCAATTGTTTCTAGTCTTAATAATAATTTTAGTTCTGTTTGGTGCAGGCAGATTACCGCAAGTTATGGGTGATTTAGGAAAAGGCATCAAAAACCTTAAACAGGAGCTTAAGGACTCAGAAAAATTATCGTCTAATGAACCAGATCGTTAGCGTCCTCATACTTCGTGACATGCACCTTAGTGCATGTCATCTGTTTAAAAACTTAGTCAGGTTAAAGAATGAAAGAGATGAAGTGTTGGTATGAAATAAATAACAAATATTGAAATACAGCAACAACTATGTTAGCTTAAGAGGAATATTTTATTAAAGGATAATTGTGCAAAAAAGTGAGAAACTAACTAAAGATAAAAAACTAGCTTCTGATATTCTAAAAGAGGTTGCAGATACCAATAACAATGATAGCAATAAAGTAACTTTGTTTGACATTAAAACAGCTTTGCATGAGCGCGGTTTTGGTATTTTAATAATCATCTTCTCCTTGCCGCTATCGGTGCCTATACCGGTTCCACCTGGTTATACAACTATTCTTTCTATACCTTTAATCTTATTCTCACTGCAGCTTCTATTTGGATTTGATTCTCCTTGGATGCCCAGTTGGCTAGAAAGAAAATCTTTTCAGCGTTCAACACTAGCTTTTGTGGTAGAGAAAACTTCTCCAGCATTAAAAAAAATAGAAAAGTTCATGAGACCAAGAATGTCTTTTATTTTCTATGGGCCCGGTGAAAAAATTTTAGCTTTTATAATGCTGCTTTGTGCGTTATCAATAGCTCTTCCACTACCTCTTACTAACTTCATTCCTGCAATTGGTACGACTCTTATTTCGCTTGGTATCATGAGTAAAGATGGGTTTCTATCCATATTGGGAGTTCTAATATCATTGTGTGGGTTATTGCTTACTCTTGTTGTAGTAGTCAAAGGGCCACAACTTATAATTGGGGCATTTTCTTTTCTCAAAAGCTTCGTATATGGTTAGGCTTTACAACACCTTAACAAAAAAAAAGGAACTTTTTACACCAATCGATCAAGATCATGTGAAAATGTATGTTTGCGGACCAACAGTATATGACACAGCACATATAGGCAATGCACGGTCTGTTGTTGTGTATGATGTGTTATTTCAGCTACTTAAGTTTTGTTATGGCAAAGTTACCTATGTGCGTAACATAACCGACATTGATGATAAGATAATTAATGCAGCAAGCGAGAAAAATAGCAACATAGAAAGTATAACCACATATTACATTAAAGCTTTTCATGATGATATGGAAAGCATAAATTGTAAAGAGCCAACACACGAGCCAAAAGCAACGGAAAACGTAGATTATATTATAAAATTAATTGAACATTTGCTGCAATCAGGCCACGCTTATGAATCTGACAAACACGTGTATTTTAATATAGAATCTTACCATGAATATGGTGCTTTATCAGGAAAAAAAACTGATGAATTGGTTCCAGGTAGCAGAGTTGAAGTTAATGAAAATAAAAAGCACCCGGGAGATTTTGTGCTGTGGAAGCCTGCAAATGATATTGACTACAAACTTTCAAGTTATTGGAATAGCCCATGGGGAGAGGGCAGACCTGGATGGCATATAGAATGCTCAGCAATGTCATATGCTTACCTTGGCAAAGATTTTGATATTCATGGTGGCGGCATAGATTTACAATTTCCTCACCATGAAAATGAAATTGCACAGAGTAAGTCCGCATTTGCTGGATCAATGTTTGCAAAATACTGGATACATAACGGCTTTCTTACAGTAAATGAAGAAAAAATGAGCAAGTCCTTATTTAATATAGTCAAAGTAAGAGATTTGCTAGATAGTGGAATAAAGGGTGAAGTAATACGCTATGCACTGCTCAAAACTCACTACAGAAAACCACTTGATTGGACAGAAAACGTTATTTCTGATGCACAGGAAACCTTAAACAAATTTTATCGGTTATTACGTGGTTTAGATATAACGAATATTGATGAAAGTAACGCAGAGATTTCTAAAGATTTTATAGACGCTTTAAAAAACGACTTAAACATCCCTGAAGCTCTAGCTATATTACATGAAATGGCTGCAAAAATTAACAAAATGAGTAATGAAAGTGAAAAGCTTAAATTAACTGAGAGTTTTGTTAAGAGTGCCAGATTTATTGGTCTTCTTGAGTCAAGTTATCAAGAGTGGTTTACTGCTGGTGTGAGTCATCAAGAAATAGAAAGATTGATAGATTTAAGAAGAGCAGCAAAACAAAATAAAGATTATAATACTGCAGACAAAATAAGGGACCAGTTGAAACAAATAGGGGTTACAATTTCTGACAATGAAGATGGTACAACAACCTGGTAAATTCATATGGAAAACTACTTCCTGTTATTCACAGATAGTCTAGTATCATCATTAGTCTTACCCATACATCAAGGTTTTGTATTCAATACCATGCTTTATTTCAGGTCGTATCACACTCCACTACTTATGTTATTTTTTGGAGTACTAGGATCAAGCCTTGGTGGAATAGTTAACTGGTACTTAGGTAGAATAACAATCTCTATACGAAAATCATACCACAAATTAGAAAACGAATATACAACGCCAAAAGTTACAAAAAATTTGCTAATTTTTGCAACTTTATTACTTTCGTGGGTGCCAGCACTTGGAAGTGTGATTCAAATTTTATCAGGTTATTTCAAGTTAAACCTTTATATCCTTGCCCCTTTAATCATTCTATCTAATTTCTTCTATTTATTATATCTAATACTTACTTTTGGAGTATAACAGCTATATAGTACTTCCCAAAGTAAATGATAAAGGTATAATAAGCTATTTGAGTTATAATGGCGTATAGTGTGGATTTAAG
>NZ_CACTIU010000031.1:0-14369 GCF_902713635.1 Wolbachia endosymbiont of Cardiocondyla obscurior
CATAAATATACAGACTTACAACTTTTGGTTGGTAATACCATAATGGAAATTTATCATTCATTTTAGAAAATACTATATTGCATTCCTGAGCATTTTGATTCATCATTCTCTTTGTGAAAAACATTCCAAACTTTCTCTCCACTTTTTCTGGGTAAGGTCAGTCAAACCTCCATTTTTTTTATATCAATTTATTACTTTTTTTTCGGTTTGACACACTTTTTTGAACATTCCCAACGAAAAAAGAAAAACAAGGTTTAATTTTCTTTTTTATTTGCGATTTATCTATTAATTAACCGTGAAAGGTTACGTGTAATGCTTCTTCACATAATTATCAATAATTGCCTTAAATTCTTCAGAGACATTATCACCTTGTAAAGTTTTGAAATATTTGCCGTTTTTGTAGACTGCTGAAACAGGTTTTTCTCCATATCCAGGTAAGCTGATTCCCAAATTTGCGTGTTTGCTTTCTCCAGGACCATTTACTATGCATCCCATAACAGCAATGTTCATATGCTCTACACCTGGATTTTTTTTCTTCCACATCGGCATATGAGTTTTTATATAGCCATTCACCTCTTCAGTTAATATACGAAAACGATCGCTACTCGTGCGCCCACAACCAGGACATGAATTAACCTGAGGGTTAAAGTGTCGCAAGCCTATAGACTGCAATATTTCCTGACACACCACCACTTCATTAGTACGCGATTCACCAGGACGTTGAGTCAAAGAAGCCCGTATTGTATCTCCAATGCCATTTTGCAATAAATAAGTAAGCCCTGCTGCGGTATTTACCACACCTTTATTGCCCATACCAGCCTCAGTTAAACCCAAATGCAGCGCATAATTGGAAGATTTTGCAAGTGCCATATAAACTAAAATTAAATCTTGTACTTTGCTAACTTTACATGAAATGATTATTTTGTTTGAATTTAGACCAATTTCTTCAGCTTTTTTTGCACTATCAAGAGCAGACATTACAAGTGCTTTGCGCAGTATAACGTCAGAAGGCCTTGAATTACTAAGCAAAGAGTTTTCATCCATCAATTTTTGCAAAAGGTATTTATCAAGACTACCCCAATTTACCCCAATTCTAACCGGAAGATCGTGCATTATTGCATACTCTATAACCCTTTCAAACTTCTCATCACGTTTGTTGCCAAAACCTATATTGCCTGGGTTTATCCTAATTTTACCCAGCATTTTGATGTTGTCTGGATAATCTTGAACTAATTTATCTAGCTCATACTGACCACAGCCTACCAATATTTTACCGTCAAAACCTTCTTTATTTATCTCTTCTACTATATAAGGTATGGCTCTTGCTACCTCCTCTGAGTTCAAGGCAATTCGCACCAATTCTGAACCTGTACGCGCTAGTTCTGTTATTTCTTTTGCATAATGTTTTGCGCTACTTTTTATATTATCAGAATCTATATGCACACCAAGCGCCATAGATTGTACAACTACAGGATTATTTCCGCCTATCTTTACTTTTCCAACTTCTACAACATGAGTCTTGTGCCTGGAAATCGGCAATAATTCATATGCATCATCATTCAATATCAGGTCTTTATCTAGCATATTATTAATGGCCAATATTGTGATACTATTTTACTGTGTCAGCTACACTGCCAAATGAACTTGAACCATTCAAACTATAAGCATCTACGTTATCCAAATTAGCAATAGAATCATGTGAGCACGTTCTTCTTGATGGAGTTTCTTTTATAGTGACATTTATAGGAGAAACTTTCTTTTCTCGTGTTGAAGTAACTTTCTTCTCTTCTTGTTGTTCACTTTCATGCTGCTTATTTTCATACTGGAAAACTGACTCTTGATCTATAAATACAGCACCCCTTAAACGTGCGATATTAATACCATGCTGATTTATCATAGTGCTCTCTTCATCGTCGACTATGCAAGCTTCCATGTCATTTGGCTCATTATCAAGACTAGCAATTTTTTTCTCTTTTAATTTTTTGATTAGATCTTCTTTATTTATAGCTCGATCTTGTAATTTTTTTTTCTTGAGCAATTCCCTACGCTTCTCATACAGTTTATATGACTCAGCAAAATCCTCATCTGTATGAAAGTTTGCACCACCAGGGTTACCAGGAGGTATGTATCTCTTACTGAGCTTAGATTTAGCTTCAGCACTATGCACAGTAAAAAAGCTAGAAACCAAAAACATTAATATAAATAAAATTTTAGAAAAAACCCTAAGCATATGGTGCTATAGTAAATATCGTGTTTTAAAAGATAGCAATTAACAAACTTTAAGTAAACCAGAATCTTTACTAACTTTACAATACAAATATTTTTCTAAAAAGTGATATGTTTGCTATCAAAAAAACCTACGCAGACTAAGAGAAGAGTAAGGTGTTACAAGTTGCGTAACACCTTTTCAAGAAAAGTGTTATGCAGCTATATGTTTGCAACTTTTAAGTTATTCTGTAGTTTTTCAGTACCATCGGTAGTATCTACATTACTAAGTTTTGCGTCTGGCGTATCTTTAGATAAGTCGTTTTTCTTCTCTTTATCAAGCTTAACTCCCTGATAGATACAGAATGCAACAAAACTAGTTATTGCTATTGCGGCAACAGCACTGACTATGATACAAATTGCCATTATTTTTTGTTGATCTGCTACTGCCTCTGCAAGTGTTTCCACTTTTTCTTGCAGGCCGTTTAAGTGCTCTTGCATAGCTTGAAACTGCTTAGTACCAATCTTGTCTTCTAATGCACTAAAAACTTTTTCAAACTGCTCAACATCTATCTTTTGAGCTTCTTGCCATTCTTTTAATGCACTAAATACCTCTTCAAACTGTTTAGCATCTATCTTTTGAGCTTCTTGCCATTCTTTTAATGCACTAAATACCTCTTCAAACTGTTTAGCATCTATCTTTTGAGCTTCTTGCCATTCTTTTAATGCACCAAAAACTTTTTCAAACTGCTCAGCATCAATTTTTTGACTTTCTTGCAATTCTGTTACACCTAACCAATTGCACAAAATTCCTTTTACCATTTTAACCCCCTAGTTAATTAATATATTATAATTTTACATTCCCAATGTTTAAATTATTATTAAATTAACTGTCATTATGTATTGACCTTTTAATAATTTTGTTTGACTTGCTTTTTGAAAGTGCGGAAACTTAAATTAAGGTATTACAAGATTGTTATTCAACCAATATCTCTCTTTTCCCTGAGTAATTTGGAGCGCTGACAATACCTTCCTTTTCCATTCTTTCAACGATGTTTGCTGCTCTGTTATAGCCTATTCTAAGCTGCCTTTGAATGTAACTGGTTGAAACTTTTTGATCTCTTTGAATGATGGCCACTGCTTGGTTATAGAGGTCATTTTCTTCATCCTCCGTTTCATCGTGTGACTCTGTAGAAGAATTTTCATCTTCTTTAGTGATTTCCTCCATGTAGTTTGGCTCACCTTGCATTTTCAGATGATCAACTATATCTTGCACCTCATTATCACTTACAAATGGGCCGTGAACTCGAATGATCTTACCACCAGAGGCCATATAGAGCATGTCACCCATGCCGAGCAATTGTTCAGCCCCTTGTTCGCCAAGTATTGTACGGCTATCTATCTTAGAAGTAACAGCAAAACTGATTCTCGTTGGAAAGTTCGCCTTTATCACACCTGTGATCACATCCACAGATGGGCGTTGTGTTGCCATTATGATGTGTATTCCTGCAGCACGAGCCATCTGAGCTAAGCGTTGAATAGAGCACTCTATTTCTTTGCCGGCAACAAGCATCAAATCTGCCATTTCATCCACGATCACTACAATATATGGAAATGTTTCCATCTTGATTGGTATTTTTTCAAACAGAGGTTTGCCTGTTGTTGAGTTAAAGCCAATCTGCACAACGCGCTCCAATTCTATTCCACTATTCATCGCTTCTGTGATTTTTTGATTATAGTTTATAACATTGCGTACATTCAAATACGACATCATGCGATAGCGGTTTTCCATTTCTTTCACGATCCACTTAAGAGCGACTACAGCCTTTTTTGGCTCTGTTACTACTGGCGTTATTAGATGTGGTATTGCATCATATATTGAAAGCTCAAGCATTTTGGGGTCGATCATTATCATCTTGCATTCGTCAGGACTTAATCGATAAACGAGTGAAAGAACCATAGTGTTAATCGCAACTGATTTACCAGACCCTGTGGTTCCAGCAACGAGCAAGTGAGGCATTTTAGTTAGATCTGCAATAACTGGTTTTCCACTTATTTCTTTGCCAAGCGCAATTGGAAGATTTAAGTTTGCATTTTGGTATTCTGGTGATTCAAGCAAATCACGCAGCATTACAATTTCCCGTTCCTTGTTCGGCAACTCTATTCCCATAGCATTTTGCCCACGAATTATTGAAATACGTGCAGAGAGTGCACTCATCGAACGTGCAATGTCATCTGCAAGGCCAATTACTCTTGCAGATTTCGTACCAGCTTGTGGTTCAAGTTTGTATAAAGTCACAACCGGCCCATAGCATACACTGATAATTTTTCCTTGCACGCCAAAATCACTCAGGACTTGTTCCAGCAGAGATAAATTTTTATTGCTCTCCATCTCATTCAGCTGCTTTCTCTGCAAAGACTCTTCTGCTTTAGAAAGTAAATGGATACTTGGAAACTCGAACTCACTGGAAGGTTTAAAAATTTCTTCAGTCTGTCTTTTTCTTGGTTGCTGTCTAGTAGTGACTTGAGCTTTATGTTTTTCTTCTACTACTAATGGTGCAACTGAATATTCAGCAGTTTTACGTGATCTGAAGAATAGAACATTTACAAATAAGCAAGCTATTTTTTTGAATAGGAAAAATATAGAGTAAGTTGTTCTCTTCCAACCAACCAATCCTACAAGACCTATTGATGTTACTATCACAAATACATAAAACGGACAGTGATTAACGAGTACATTCCCTATTATTCCACTGTGTCTGTACCTTGCAATGACGCCTAGCGAAAGTTGTGGTAATATAGCACATATCCCTAAATTGATTAATATTAAACAGAGAATTTTCAGCAGCCTTTTTGCTGGCCTGAAGATCAACAAGTAAACTATGGTTGTAGCTATTGTAACACTAGTTAATCCGAGAAATTGAACCAATATATCAGCTAAATATGAACCTACTATTCCACCTAAATTTGTCACTTCCTCATTTGTAGCCGTGTTTAAGGAAGGATCTTTATAGTTATAGCTAAAAACTGATATATATATTAAAAAGGATAGATATATTGCTGATTTTAGATATTTTTTTAACATCTACCTAAAGTAGTAAGCTACTGTATATTTTACAAAGTGAATTGTTATTAGCAATATCATTATAGATAAATCTAATCCGTTGAACGGTGGTATATATCTTCTAATAATCTTTAGTGGTGGATATGTCAATTGGTTCAAGATGTGCATTATGCTACTGACAGTTTCATTATATATGTTCACCATATTAAGTTTAACCAGCCAGTTTAGGACAACCCAACATATTAGAATGAAGCTATAAAGATCAAGTAACGTATTGAGTAGATATATGATTGGATGCATACATATCTATTACACGAAAGTTATATAAAAGACAAGTATTTAGCCTTTTCAAACTCAAAATGTTGTTTTTGCTGAACCAAAAAAAACTTCATTTTTTGAGCTGCGCAAAGCCACCTAAAGTAGAGAATGGACAAGGAAGGAGGGGTGTATAATATATATTAATGTTGATATTTATTTCTTATAAATATCATCTCTATGTCCTATCTCTGTGATAGTCACTATATGATCTAATTGATTTACTCTGTAAATTACACGATAGTCACCAACTCTTAGCCTTCTACATCCTTTTAAGTTATGATGTAGTGGTTCACCAAAATTTATTGGGTCAACTGTAAGACGTTCTTTTATAGCCTTTTGAACTCTTAGCCTTATTATCTTTGGAAGGTTTGGTAAATCTTTTTCAACAACACTCTTTAGAGACTTAACCTTGTAACGCTCTAATCCCACTTAATATCTTCAAAATCAACTGTTTCTGCACCTTCAACATCACGCTCATCAGAAATTTTAGATACTAAAAAATCCTCCATTTCAAGCTCAACTGCTTCTCTAAATAGTTTTCCTGCTAATTCTTGAACGGGCTGTTTAGTAAATTCAGATAATTCAGCAAGATGCTTTAAAGTTTCTTCGCTAAGAGCTATGTTAATGCCTGAATTTGCCATATGTTTTACCAAAGTCCACTAATAATTATACAACATTTTTTTTAATTTTTCAATAAAGAAAGGAGTGGTGTATAAAAATATATTTAATGTTTCAGTAGGTCCAATATTGCCTGCTTGTAAATATTGTCCCTGTGTCCTATTGAAACAATAATTACTATACGTTTTACAGTATTTACACGGTAGACAATACGATAATCATCAGCAACTTTTATTCTTCTATGTTCCTTTAATCTCTTGCGTAGCAACACACCGTTACCAATAGGATCAGTCTCAAGATACTCTTTTATTGCATCTTTAATACTTGGCTTTACATCTTCCGGCAAGGAAGGCAAATTTCTTTTAAGAACATGCTTTAGACATTTAATGGTGTATTGCTTATTTCCAGATGTCTTCACTATCCTCTACTTCTTCTGCATCATCAGAATTTAACTCCCTAATAATTTTGGAAAATGCAATATCTTCCGCTTCAAGTTCGATTGCTTCCTTGACTAGCTTTTCTGTTAATTTTTGAACAGACTGCTTGGTGGCTCTAGCTAGTTCAACAAGATGCTGCGAAGTTTCTGGGTTGAAAGTTACACTAACTTTTGAATTTACCATAAGTTTTACCAAAGTCTACTACTATAGCTATTTTACAACATTTTTTTTAATTTTTCAATAAAGAAAGGAAGGAAGGAGGGCTGTATAAAAATATATTTAATGTTTATCAAGTAGCCTTCTCATAAATGGTGTCTCTATGTCCTGCTGTAGCAACAAATACCTTATGTTTTGCAATATTTACAGTATAAATAATTCGATAATCACTAACCCTTATTCTTCTATACCCTTTTAGCCTGCCACGTAATGGTTTACCAAATTTAATTGGATCAGTTGTAAGCCGCTCGTTTATCGCTTTTGTAATCCTTGATCTTATTGTTTTTGGAAGATTTAGAAAATCTCTTTCAGTAAAGTTTTTTGAGTAGACAATATCGTATTTCAGTTTATGTCCTCTCCCTTTCAGATAGTACTGTATTCCAGTCTACATCCTCACATTCCTTAATAGTTTTATATAACGCAATATCTTCTACTTCGCACTCGATTCCTTCGATGACTAACCTTTTTGCTAGTTCTTGAACGGATTCCTTGGTGATTTCAGCTAACTTAGTAAGGTTATGTGAAGTTTTTGGGTCAAAAGTTATACTAATTCCTGAATCTGTCATATGTTTTACCAAAGTCTACTAATAATTATACAACATTTTTCTGAATTTTTCAATAAAGGAAGTTGATGATATGTAAGAAAAATTTTGCCACCTGCGTTAATAAATAATTAAAGATTTAGCATATTTATCTACCCTCTATTCTATTACTTAAGTTAGACCACTTTTTTCTATTAATATTTTTTGTTTATAAAGATGAGCAGTTACTCATCACGCAGTTGATCTATGGATATAATACTACCGTTTGATAGTTTTTCAGTACATTTTTCACTTTTGTATTCTTTATCAGAGTCGATACTGATTTTGTCAAATATTAAAACATCTCCTGAAATTTTATCACGAAACTCACTAATAGCAAAAAACGGTATAGTAATTCGCTCTTGTTTTCCTTGAAAACTCAAACTGACGCTAAATTTATCCTCAGAAACTTTTAAATCATAGAATTGATGCTGTAATATAATAAGCATTTGAGTAGGGTATGACTTTTTCAAACGATCTGGCATGGTCACACCATTAAAATATGTGAAAAATAATATTTCTAAGTGAGGGATAAAACCATTACCTGATATAACATCTAAAGTCTTTTTGATAACTTGAAACTTAGCAGAATTAAGCAGTTTTTTGTAATCTGTTTGCTCCATATAACTTTCACATACGTAAATTTTGGGGGAACTTCTGTTACCCGGCGTTCCCTAAACCGTGCTTTAGTAATAAACCGGTTGTGCTAAATTAAGCAGCAACACGATATTCTTCAGCAGCAAAATTATCGTTTGCATTTAAATTATGAACTCTTAGCGGTGGTGTCTAACCGAGCAAAGCTACCATCTTTACTATGCATGTCGATCCTTAATCGCCCCCGTATAATTAAAAAACATGGTGGAGGCGCCGAGTACTGCCCTCGGGTCCAATACACCTATTACAAGGTAATTTTATTGCTATAGTACACAAAATGTACATAGCTATTATATAGCAACATTAAATAAATGTCAAGATATTATGACCTTAAGTTGATTTATTGCTAAAACAAAATTAATATTTCCAGTAAAAAATTCTGTGCTCTTAACCTGACACATATGGCTTTTTGAATACTCCCAATGAAAATATTTATAAATAAATATTTACTCTTCTTTTTTATTGTTTTTAGGTTTTTCTTGATCAACCATTTCTCCACCGATCTCTTTTATTTTTAGTATCAACGACTCTGGTACATACATGTCAATTACTTCTTCTGCTGTCACAAATAAAGCCTGATAAGAGTGTGAATTTATTATCCAATTAGGCAATATGTCTTCTGCTTCTATTTTATACTCTCCCTCTTTTTTGTCATATACTGTGTAGCAATATAAGTGCACAGCAAAAAATAATACATAAGAGAGCAATATTCCTTTAAGCACTCCGAGAAAGATTCCAGTAACTCTATCGATAAACCCCAACCTTATGGGTAATAATATGTACATTAGCCAGTTATTTATTATCATGAATATAAGATTAAGTATAATAAATACAGAGATTGTAGAAAGTATGTTTAGTGTAACTTTAGAATCAAAATATTTACTATAATTTGGAGTGAAAAAATCATAGTGATTAGCTGTCAGAAAGACCGATAAAAATAGAAACATTAGTGCGCATAGCTCTTTTATAAAGCCTCTAGTTACCGAGATTATTACGCATAGAACAACAATGAAGATAATTAGGCTATCGAAAAGCATGTTTTATATCTATATGGTTTTCAAGATATAATAGTTGTAAATAACAAGGTTGTAAAATTAATTGTATTTATGCTGCATCAATTGATCTAAATACCTAGCGATCATGTCAATTTCTAAATTCAAATAATCATTTACTTTGTTGTACTGAAAAGTTGTATTTTCCCATGTATAGGGAGTGATATTTACTGTAAATTCCTGATTAATAACTGAATTCACTGTGAGGGAAACCCCATCTAGTGTAACGGAGCTTTTTTTTGCAACAAATTTAATTAATTCTTGTGGGCACGATAGTTTGATTTCATGAGAATCTAAATTTTGATTAATTGTTAAAAATTTTACTATCCCATCAACATGACCCTGAACCAGGTGGCCATCGATCTTATCGCTTAATCTCATTGCTTGTTCGAGATTTATTTTTTTTCCTATTCTCCACGTATTTAAGTTAGCAACCTTCATAGTTTCTTGAGATGCTTGGACTGTAAATGTATCGCTCATTATATCAACAACAGTTAAACACACACCAGAGCAAGCTATTGAATCTCCTTTATTTATAGAGGATAAATTTTGTGTCTTGATATGGAAAATTTGATCAGAGTTGGAGTGAGTGGTAGTATCAGTTATAGTCCCGATATCCGTGATAATTCCTTTAAACATATGGTGAAAATAAATAATTTTACCATGAAAAATTTTTTACAACAACTTATTTCTATTTTGTTATAGTTAAAGTAATTCTGGTTTACCGACAATTTAAAAAACGACAAATTCGTCATCCCGCTACGTGTTAGCGGGATCTAGAGATACCGTGACGGTATGACGTAGGAAAACTGAGCCTGCACTAGCTATAGGCGCGAGAAAGGGGATCGTTTTCACTTACTTGTTCAATAGATTCTATAGAATATTCAGAATATATGAAATAAGCCAAACTCAGAACACATAATGCAGTTAATATTGGTAACCCTATGTTCAATGCTAGCCCAATACTTTCTCTTTTTTCTGGTGGCACTAATCCTTTTAACATTGACACTTTTCCTAACGGAAAATGCCATAAGCAAAGTGTTGATGCAGATGCTACTATTATAAATAGACAAAAATAAGCCTTTTTTGAGGAAAATACAGTTTTTAACGGTGATTTGAGTGTAATGTTAGTAGGTGGTAGAGTTTTAGCTTCATTTGTTGCTGGTGAAAGATCTTTAATTGGTAAAGGGTTTGTAGATTTATGAGGAGTATTTTCATGTTGTGGAGAAGGTTGTTGTATATAAACACCTGAAACTAATTTAAGCAATTGCTCTTTTTTTCTATATACTTGTTTTTGTAAATATTCTTTACCTAAAAGTGAGTTACTAAGAGGTTGTGGCCTTTCGAGTATCTGTAATACTTCTGATATTTCGCCTGGCTCTAATATTGCATGTAATTGTTTATCTTGAAAGTAAACAATATTGAATACTGAGCTGAAAATATTGCAAAATGTTTCTGGATCTTGATTTTTGTATCCACTCATCACTTCAATAAATATTTTATCGAGTTTTTTCCCCCTGTGCTCAATTTGGTTATCTATCATAGCTACTCTAGCATCATTTTGTGCTTGTTTTATGGCTAATGGTTTTTCTTTCTCTGATAGTTCTTTGGTCTGCTTTTTTGACTTCTTTTTTCTGTTAGCCTTAAAATACTCTGTGTGCGAAGTAGTTTGACCGAAATCAGAAATAAGCATTGTGACGTCTTCTATTCTTCTTTCGTCGATTCCATCTTTTTGTGTTACCTTGTCCTGTTTTGTCTCTTGAAGTGTTGGATGGTAAGTCAAAGCCCTCTGGTTTCGTATGGACAGTTTTGGTGGCTGTTGAAAGAAGAATTGTATTGTATTAAAAAAATTGGATAGCCGAAAAGAAGATCCAAACCAAAAAAAATTGTCACGCATTGCAGCAACAACTATTGGAACCCGCATCACTTGCTTTTTACTACTTGTTAAATTATAGCCAAACAGGCCTGTAACTGGTACGATTTGTTTATTTTGTGCATTTTTTTGGTTAGTTTCACTCTGTTCTTTTTTGTCTTCATTTTCAGTTTTTTCTGCATGTTGTAGCTTTTCATTTAGAAATAACTCGATTTGGTACAAGTTGTCCAGGTTAATGTTTTCAACGTCTGTTTGTAGCGTTATCGTTGTGCCCTGCAGAAGGATTTGAGGCGGAGCACTATTTACGAATTCTTCTACAGTTTTATAACTGTTAGTTTTACAGTAGTTATTATATAGTTCACTGCTTTCTTTGGGCACTTTTATGTTGGCTGTAAATTTTTTTTCCCGGGAAAGGCAGATTTTGAAAAAATCAATTAAAGGGTTTATTCGAAATAATCTTATATTAAAGGTGTCTTTATCTGTTGCTGTTAGCTCAAATGAAAATTTTTGTATATTGCTTTCAATACTTCTCGAGCGAATAGCACTGATCTTAATTGTTTCGCTAGAAAATGCTTTACTTATGTTTCTGGATTTTTCCTTAAAGAGCTTAGGTAAATCCTCTATTTTATACTTATTCTTAGTTTCAGTGTTACTGTTGTGCATAGTTGATACAGCAAATTCATCAACGCAAAGGTAAATAAAAAAGATTAATTAGTCAATAAATTAATAATCAGAATAGGGCAATTTTTCGGATTGTTGATGATATTTAAAATTTCACTATAATGAAAGTTTAAGCCAGCGTTTTTAAGATGAATAAAGAGTTATTAGATGACATACTTTCACTTGAAGATAAAGCAGTTTCCGAAATTGAGAATGCTTCTTCTTTACAAGATTTAGAAAAAGTCAGGCTATCATATTTGGGAAAAAAGGGTGTAATTAAAGCTTATTTTGACAACTTAAAAGAGATAGAAGACGCAGGAAAAAAGCGCAATTTAGGCGAAGTTATCAACGTTTTACGTAATAAGCTAGATCATCTTATCATGAATAAGGAAAATATACTAAAAGCCGAAGAAGTTAACTTTAAATTGCAGAACGAGGCAGTTGATATCACGTTGCCTGCGAGGCCAGAAAAAATTGGCAAGGTCCATCCACTCAGTAAGGTTATAAATGAAGTAAAGCTTATTTTTGCACATATGGGTTTTAAAGCAGTTGATGGCCCTGATATTGAAGATGAATTTCATGTATTTGATGCACTGAATACTCCAAGTCATCATCCTGCGCGAGAGGAGCAAGATACCTTCTACTTAAAGAATAAAATAAACGATAAAAGAATGGTACTGCGCACTCACACTTCATCTGTACAGATTAGAACCATGGAAAAAACAAAAAAATTCCCAATTAAAATAGTAGCTCCTGGTAGGGTATACAGAAATGACTTTGATGCAACTCATACTCCTATGTTTCACCAGATAGAAGGGTTATATGTCGATGAAAACGTCAATATGGGCCAGTTAAAATTTACTATTCATCACTTCCTTAATAAGTTTTTTGGAGATAAAGGGCTGAAAATACGTTTTCGTAATAGTTTTTTTCCTTTTACTGAACCCTCTGCGGAAGTGGACATAAGTTATAAAGGTAGTAAATGGATAGAAGTGCTTGGATGTGGTATGGCGCATCCAAATGTCTTTCAAAATGTTGGAATAGACCATACTAAATACAACGGTTTTGCGTTTGGCATTGGTATAGAAAGGCTTGCGATGCTAAAATATCAAATCAGCGACCTAAGAAGCTTTTACGATAACAAAATCAGTTGGCTTGATCATTACGGTTTTCATTTTTCATCTTTAAGATAAGTGATAAGTAAAACTCATACGTTCGTTATACTTGCTGCAGGGCATGGCAGGCGGATGAATTCAGATTTGCCTAAGGTCCTACACAAAATAGGCAATTTTTCCATGCTTCAGCATGTCATTTACAATGCAAAACAGTTAAATCCTGAAAATATTGCTGTTGTAGTTGATCAGCCTTTAATTGAAAGACTAAAGTGCTTTGAGGATATACAGTTAATTACACAAGAATCAACACTCGGCACGGGAGATGCAGTCAAAACTGCGATGAGAAACCTGAAAGAATTGCCAGATTCGAACATAGTTGTTGTGCAGTATGGAGATACTCCGCTCATAAAAAGCAGCACAATAACTAAAATGGTTAGTTATTTAGAAGGCAAGACTCTAGTTTGCCTAGGTTTTAGGGCAAGCAATAAAGAATATGGTAGGTTAATCATTGAGAATGGTTCCTTAAGAGAAATCGTAGAAGCAAAGAGTGATAAAAATAATCATGAAGAGTTTCTTGCAAATGCTGGAATAATGGTTGCATGTGCAAAGAATTTACGTGAATTGGTAGAGAAAATAGAGTGCAATAGCTCAACTCATGAATATTATTTGACCGATATAGTTTCCATTGCAGTGAAGAGTAATTTAAATGTCGGTTACGTTATTACGGGTGGAGAAGAAGCAACGGGAATAAATAACAGAAATGACCTTATAAAAGCTGAATTTTACTTTCAAGAAAATAAAAGAAAAATTTTTACCGACGCCGGAGTAACACTTGTTGCGCCAGAGACTGTTTTCTTTTCTCTTGATACGCAAATTGCCAGAGATTCAGTGATTTACCCATATGTTTTTTTCGGTACTGGAGTGAAAATAGAGTCTGGTGCGAAAATACTGCCATTTTCGCATTTAGAAAATTGCTTAATTAAAAGTAATGCTGAGGTCGGTCCATTTACCAGAATACGCGGAAACACAACAATTGGTAATAAGGCAAAAATAGGAAATTTTGTGGAAGTGAAAACAAGTGAAGTTGGTCAAAACACTAGAATAAAACACTTAAGTTATATAGGAAATGCTAAAGTAGGGCAGGAGAGTAATATAGGAGCAGGCACTATTGTTTGTAATTATGATGGGAAAAATAAACATGAAACGAATATAGGGAGCAATTGCTTTGTTGGCGCCAATAGCTCACTAATTGCGCCGCTTAATATTCATGATGAATCTGTAATTGCAGCAGGTAGTGTTATAGTTGAGGATGTACCAGAAAAAAGCCTTGCAATAGCAAGAGAAAAGCAAGTAACTAAGAGAATAAAGTAGTCTAATTTAATTATGTTGTTGTGTCATTTTTAATATTAGACTTCTTGCATAACCATATAACAAACTTTTATTGGGAATAGAAACAAAAAAACTTCCTTGACAAACTCCGCCAGCCCCCTTATCATAACAGTGAAGCTATTGTATTTGCTTTCGCCAATCTGCAGATTAAAAGGTAAGGATTACTTAATGTATCGGCGTCTTATGT
>NZ_CACTIU010000032.1:0-14188 GCF_902713635.1 Wolbachia endosymbiont of Cardiocondyla obscurior
TAAATATACAGACTTACAACTTTTGGTTGGTAATACCATAATGGAAATTTATCATTCATTTTAGAAAATACTATAGTGATTGACTCAAATGTATCTTTGTCTTTTACACGCATGCTAAATAACAAGTGTCCTGGAGTGCCGCCAAATTTTACTAGCATGAATATATGAAATATGCATGGTATCATTAAAAATAAAGAAAATACAATCGTGGTGATTACAATTATTGCACCCATGATCCCTTGTATTGCGTGTGTAAGTGAGAAACCCACCGCCATTAAACCAAATGGTATTGCGATAAATAAAATACAATCAACTATAAATGCTAGAGTACGTCTTGTCATCGTTGAGTAGTTTACTTTTTTATCCATGTACTACCTATAAAGAAAAATATCAACTAGATTTATAGTCTATCACTACTGTTTTTGCAATTTTATCGTAAAAGGTCTGTTTGCGTTGATCAAATACTGCAAACAAAAATAAAATTAGCACAATTAAAAGATATAGAAAAGTATAACCATGATAATGCAGATGAAGCAAAAAGCGAAAAATAATCCAGATGCTTCCCTTAGAAATACATCTTATTGTTGCTTGCATAAGGGTAACATTTGTAAATGTATTAGCATCTTTAATATGCATACCACACAATAGTTTTCCTGGGGTACCACCAAGTTTTGTTACCATTAATATTTTGGATATTGTTAGTACTAATGTTGCGACCACTGTAGAAACTATAAATGGTATTTCTGTTGCTAGTTGTGCAAGTTCCTGAAAAGAGTCTTTATCTTTATCTTTATCTTTATCTTTATCTTGTAATGATACGATGAATACACCATAGATAAAACCGAAGATAAAATGAGGGGAAAATATGATGAGGTCAAGTATTTCTGCTACAATACGCCTTGTAAATCCTACATAATTTACTTTAACATTTATTTCAGTATTCATAACCCCACCTATATTTCATAATATCATCATATGATATAAAAATACGTTATTAAATAACCGTAAATATACTAACTTGGGTAATATTAGCTACTTGTGCCACTCTATTATTTAAATTAATATTAAATCATTTATAACTAGGGAAGTTATGTCAACACTAATCACAGTTGCATATGGCGACGGTATCGGACCAGAAATCATGGAAGCGGTGCTGTCGATATTGCGCGAAGCAGAAGCGGAAATCTCAATAGATATTATTGAAATAGGGGAGCGTGTTTACAGTAAAGAATGGTCTCACGGAATTTCTCCAAGTGGTTGGGAATCAATTGAAAGGACAAAAATATTATTAAAATCTCCGACAACAACTCCTCAAGGTAAAGGGCACAAAAGCTTAAACGTTGCACTCAGAAAAAATCTAGGGTTGTATGCAAATATCAGACCATGCATTTCATATCATCCTGTTATAGAAAATAAATTCGATAAGTTTGATATCGTAGTGATACGTGAAAATGAAGAGGACGTTTACACCGGAATAGAGCATAGGCTCACTGGTGACTCTTACCAATGCACTAAAATTATTACTAGATCTGGCTCAGAGAAGATATGCAGGTACGCTTTTGAATATGCAAAAAAACACAACAGAAAAAAAGTAACTTGCCTGACTAAAGATAACATCATGAAAATGACTGACGGAACTTTCCATGCCGCGTTTGATCGCATTGCAAAGGAATACCCAGATATAAAGGCAGAACATTATATAGTTGATATTGGAATGGCGCGTGTTGCAACAGAACCGGAGAATTTTGATGTTATAGTAACCGAGAACTTATATGGCGACATATTATCAGATATAGTCGCACAAACCTCTGGATCTGTGGGGCTTGCCGGAAGTAGCAACATCGGGAATGAATACGCAATGTTTGAAGCAGTGCACGGTTCTGCCCCTGATATTGCAGGAAAAAACATAGCCAATCCTTCTGGTCTTTTAAATGCTGCAGTGCATATGCTAATTTACATAGGTCAAGTGGGTACTGCAAAACTAATCTACGATGCATGGCTCAAGACTTTGGAGGATGGAATACACACTGCCGATTTATATAAGGAGAAAAGAAGTAAACAGAAAGTTGGTACCAAAGAATTTGCAGAAGCTGTTATAGATAATTTAGGAAAGAAACCTGCTGAGCTTATAATTGGCAGTGGTTCGGATAGTAAAATAAATTTGGATAGTAAAATAAATAAAGTACAAGACAATTACGAACAAGATTACAAAGTTAAAAAGCTAGTGGGTAGTGATATAACTCTCGCTTGGGACAAATCCAGTAATGTTGATCAAATAGTAGGATTATTTGAATCAAGTAATCTGCAAATGATAGCAATATACTCAAAAGGACTTGCGATTTGGCCAGGAAACTCAAAACCTTCAAGTGACCAAATAACCTATAGGTTTATCGCAAATAATGAAAAGCAAGCTATTACAAATAGTGATGTAAATAACTTGCTAATCAAACTCGAAGAACACAATTTTGACGTGGTGAGAATGGACAAATTGTATTTGTATGATGGGAAAGAGGGGTTTTTCTCTTAATGATCGTTTGACATTCTTATGATTGCATAAAACATTTAAATAGATTATACTAGAGATATAATTTATTTATGTGAGATGTAGTAATGGGTCAACATTTTAAGTTAACTGGTCAGGAGTTTTGTGATAATGCTGATCTGTTCAACGTATTGGAAATAGAAGCTAAGCAAGTTATAGGTAAGGATCATCAAGAGCTTAGTAGCGTTTTAAAAAAACAATATAGAAAATTGATTCTTGTACACCACCCTGATAAAGGTGGAAATGAAGAAAGATTTAAAAATCTTGACAAAGCTTATAAAGAATTAAATGCATATATTGAACCTTTAAAGTCAGGGGACCCTTGTGTTAAAATTAGCGTTGATGCTGAAAGTGATGGGCATTTAACAGCGCGTGAATTCCATTATAGGAAGAAATTATTTGAAAAATTGAATATCACTGAAGAGGAAGTTAGAGGAAGGAATTTTGCTGAGCTTGCTTCTATACTTGAAAAAAAAAGCAGCTCGCTAATACAGGATCTGCAACACCAAAATAAATTAATCCATTATATAAATTCTTGGCCAAGATATAGCTCACTTTTCGATGATAAAGTCAAAGAGCTGAGAAATGAGCTTGACGAACACTTGCTTAAACCTAACATACAATTATTTAGTTATATCGCCCCTTTAACAAAGAATGGAAGTTTAATAAGGGAAGACAAACAAGCGCTAATGCAAAAGTTTATAAAGCGTAGAGACGATTTGCTATCTAGTACTTTAAAGAAAAAAGTAAATACTTTACTTTTTTTAGCTTTTGCTGAAGCAATTTATTGCTATTGTTTCTTGCCTACTTGGTTAATTGCCAGTGATACCTTGATGTGTTTATGCTTGCCACTAGTAGCATTAAATCTTATTATGACAGAGATTTTATCTGCTTTAACACAACATTACGAAAAAAAATACAAAAACTCTGAAATTTCTACTGATCAATATGTAAATAGAATAAATTGTATTTACTTATGCTATAAGCTTTTTGTTTTTTACCCTTTGCCTGTCTTTTTTACTTCTTTAATGATAGAGGGTTTTATCTCTGGCAGTTTTTATGTTGATGTGACAATATTTGGTACTTTGTAATTGTTAGCACTGCTAGCTACTGAGATATTTAGTCCTACATTTTCAAAGGCTTGTGAAATATACACTGAAAAACACATGAAAGATTTACTTGAGGAAGATCTAAGAGATAGAGTGCAAAAGGAAACTGATCTGTTAGGACGGTATGATCCACGAAGGCTATTAATGCCAATAATTATGCCTCTTGTTAGAAAGTGTTTTACAGAGGTGGCAAGCGAATTTGCTGAGAGGAATTTCGATGAAGTGAACACTAATATGTCTGATGTTAACACTGAACAGCCACCTAGACCTCAAGCGGTTGAATTTGCATAGTAGAATATTACGGTATAGTATAAACTTTTAGCTCTATGCATGGACTCAAAAAAAGTAGAACTAATATTTGAAAAGTTTCAACAATCAAATCCTGCGCCAAGAATAGAGCTAAATTATACCAATCATTTTACGTTACTGGTTGCGATAGTTTTATCAGCGCGGACAACTGATGTAAGCGTTAATAAAATTACAAGAGAACTATTTAATATCGCTGATACGCCAGAAAAAATGCTGAGCTTTGGGCAGAGTGAGCTGAAAAAATGCATAAGCAGTATTGGTTTATATAATTCCAAAGCAAAAAATATAATCGGGCTTAGTAAAATATTGGTAGAACGATACAACAGCAAAGTACCTACTAATTTTGATGATTTGGTGTCTTTGCCTGGAGTGGGGAGAAAGAGCGCTAATGTGTTCTTAAATTCAGGGCTTGGCATTCCAACATTGGCAGTTGATACTCACGTTTTTAGAGTGAGCAATAGAATTGGGCTTGTGAAAGAAAAAGATGTGTTTAAAACAGAGCAATCTCTTTTAAATGTGGTTCCCAAAAAATACCTGCTTTATGCTCATCATTGGCTAGTTTTGCATGGTAGATATGTTTGCAAAGCACAGAAACCTTCGTGTGAAACGTGCATAATTCATGATTTATGTGAATTTGAGTGCAAAAGGTATAAAGTCTAGTATTTCTTCTTTTGTCATCCAAGTAGCTATAGAAACGAAAAAACTTACTTGACACATTTTGCTGGAATGATACAAGTTATTATTCAAACAACAGTTATGCAAGAGATCTGATTACATCTAAGCTAACAATGGACCACTAGATATATTACTAATCACGTTGACCTGATTTAATATTTTATTAGTGGGATTGAAATAATTTTCTATAAATTCCTTATATATAGCTGTTAACTTGTGTATATCGTTTACTAATACGCATTCGTTTATCTGATGTGCGGTTTTGTTGATTATACCAAATTCAATCACTGGACAAACATCTTTGATAAACGCAGCGTCAGATGTGCCACCACTTGTGCTCAGCGCAGCATCAATACTGGTAACTTTATTTATCGCATCAAGCATAATATCAGTATTTCTATCGGGAGTAGAGAGGAAAACGTCCCTGCTGCTATGCACAGAAAGTTTATAATCGTTAGTTACACTGGAGCATATTTCATCAATCAGCTTATATAAGCCACCCGGTGTTTGTTCATTGTTATATCGAATGTTAAAACGTGTAGTTGCTGAACCAGGTATTAGATTGCTAGTATTATTTCCAACATCGATAGTAGTAACTTCGCAATGTGAAGGCTGAAAATATTTATTACCATGATCAAAAGTAGTATTTTTTACCTTACTCAATATCGATATTACCTTATATATTGGATTATCTGCTAGGTCTGGATAGGCAACGTGCCCTTGTTTTCCATGGCAAATTAATTCAAATGTTACAGAACCTCTTCTGCCTATTTTTATGGTATCACCTAATTTCTCACTACTGGTTGGTTCAGCAACCACACAGAAATCCACCTTTTTTTGCTTACTTTTCATCCATTCCAAAACTGCCTTTGTTCCATATTCTTCCGTGCTTTCTTCAGCACTGGTAATCAATGCACTTATTGAACCATTGAACTGAAACTTCTCTGCAATCAAATTTACCATAGCAGCAATAAACGCAGCTACTCCGCTTTTCATATCAGCCGCCCCTCTTCCATATAATATACCATCCCTCACTTCTGGATTAAATGGACCAAATGCCCAATCTTTTAACTGACCCGGTGGTACAACATCAACATGCCCAGCAAAGCACAAATTTGGTACTCCATTTATATATTTCGCATAAAGATTTTTAACTTTATCACCAAACTCTAAAATTTCACAATCAAAGCCACTCTTCTTGAAGATTGTTGCTATATACTCTATTGCCCCGCCGTCCCTTGGTGTTATACTCTCAAAAGAGATCAATTTCTTAGTTAGCTCTACAGGGTCAATTTTCATGTCAATCTTAAAATACTTATATTGCTATATTGTAAACACTCTATGCATTATTTAAAACAAATATTACATCAAGCTGAACAAACTTTTCTAAGGGAAGTAATAACAGATTACCACCTTGCTGATGATATCTATGAAATATGCACACGACACGGAAATGACATCTTTCTAGTTGCAGATGAAAATACAGCAAAACTTTTAAACAAAAACGTATTTAATAAAATTTCTCATTTAATTATTCCAACCCCACCTGCCATTCCAGTGTCACGCGCTGGGATGACATCAGGTAGAGAAATGACACCAAGCAGAGCTGCCTCTCTTGAAACCGTAAATCTAGTGAGAAACAAAGTAAAAGACAGTGACTTAATAGTTGCATTTGGTAGCGGCACCGTTAACGATATCTGCAAATATGCAAGCTACCTCGAGAAAAAAGATTATATATCGTTCCCAACAGCCGCTTCCATGAATGGATATACATCCGCAAATGCTTCAATATTAGTAAATGGATATAAAAAATCGTTCAAAGCACATCTTCCAAGAGCAATATATATAGATATAGACATACTTGCCAATGCACCACTGCGTCTCACATTAAGCGGATTTGCAGATTTCATTTGTCGTTCAACAGTTCAGGCTGACTGGCTAATATCTCATTTGTTGCTTGGCACAGAATACAATGAATTACCTTTTACACTTGTTCGCGATTTGGAGCAAATTTTGCTAAGAGAGTATACGGCGCTTACTAAAAGAAGTAGAAAAGTGGTCCTATTACTTATGGAAGTTCTACTAATTTCAGGACTTGGAATGGTAATATCAAAAGGCAGCTATTCTGCAAGCCAAGGAGAGCATATGATAGCTCACGCAATGGAAATGGTAACAAGAGATCATTCCTTACTACATGGCGAAAAAATTGCTGTTACGACGATTACCATGGCTAATTTGCAGGAAAAGATATTATCAATACAAAACCCGATTATCAAACCGACCACTTTAGATGTAAAACATATAACTCAGTGCTTTGATAATATCGAATTTGTAAGAACTTTTGAACAGAAGCAAATTATGCAGCAAAAAATCCAAGAGATTATTTGTAAAGAATGGCATAATATTTCCAGTTTAATTAAGCAAAATTTACTACCTGCAAAACACCTGCAAAAAATATTTGAAGATCTATCAATTCCACACTTACCAGAGCACCTCAGTTGGAATAAAGAACAATATTGTAAAGTGGTCGATCTTGCGTTTACAACAAGAGATAGATTCACCTTTCTTGACTTAGCTAACTGCATAGAAGAAAGTTAAGTTTTGTAGTGAAATTCTGTCATTTAAAGAGATCATAGGCCAAAAGCTAAACCCTTTTCACAATTTCTTATCCATTGTCTCTTCACCTGAGTGGATACACAACTCACTCCAAGTAGTTGACACTGGGTTTCACCAATAGCACTATCTTGCTAAACATAGTTTAGTGCGAGTGGCTGAGGAGGGACTCGAACCCCCGACCAAGAGATTATGATCCTCCTGCTCTACCAACTGAGCTACTCAGCCTAATTGAAAACCTTGCTATACATGTGACCTACATGTTTTGTATAGTATTTCAAATCAAACAAAGATTCAAGTTTTTCCGAGTTAATAACCTTAAGTAAGAGTTTATCTTGTTTCAATTCGGCCAGAAAATCACTGTTGTTTTGTTTCACTTTCATTGCATTGCTCTGAACAATTTTATACGCCTCTTCCCTCGCCAAACCACTATTTACTAACTCAAGCAATACACGCTGTGAGAAAACTAAACCTTTTGAAGAATTTAAGTTCTTTTCAATGTTTTCCTTATTGATCACCAATTTATCTATCAAATCTGTTAATCGCACTAAAGCAAAATCCATTGTTATACAAGCATCAGGAGCAATGCATCTTTCCACAGACGAGTGTGATATATCACGTTCGTGCCACAATGCAACATTTTCTAACGCAGGAAACACATAGCTGCGTATTAAACGTGAGAGCCCAGTTAAATTTTCACTTAAAATAGGATTACACTTATGCGGCATAGCAGAACTCCCCTTTTGCCCAGTGGAAAAATGCTCAGAAATTTCGCCGATTTCAGTTCTTTGCAAATGACGAATTTCAATTGCAATATTTTCCATTGAGCTTGCAATCACTCCCAAAACTGAAAAGAACATGGCATGTCTATCACGAGGAATGATTTGAGATGATATGGTTTCAGGTATGAGTCCCATTTCTTTCGCTACATACTCTTCAACAAACGGATCAACATTTGCAAAATTGCCTACCGCACCTGATATTTTACAAATTGAGATTTCTTTTTGCGCGCTAATTAATCTCTGATAATTGCGTTTAAATTCAGCATAAAATCTGGCAAATTTTATTCCAAGAGTTGTTGGTTCTGCATGCATTCCGTGACTGCGTCCAACACAAACAATATCTTTATAGTCCTCAGCTTTTTTTTTCAATGCTGCAAGTAAATTTTTTAGATTCTCGAGCAAAATATCACAGGACTCTTTCAGTTGCACCGCAAGGCATGTATCCAAAACATCAGAACTTGTCATTCCATAGTGGAGATAACGAACATCAACTCCCGCTTTTTCAGCAACATATGTCAGAAAAGCTATAACATCATGTTTTACAATGGATTCAATTTCGTTGATACATTCAACATCAAATTCAATAGCACCAGAGAGGTTCTCAGCAATATTATTCGGAATCACTCCTAACTTTGCTTGAGCTTCACACGCTAATTTTTCTATTTTAAGCCATATATTAAATTTATTATTTTCCTCCCAAATGGAAGACATTTCTTTTCTGCTATAGCGGGGAATCATTTTTGATTTATTCCAATAATGGTGTCATTCCAGTGCGTGACACTGGAATCCAGATATAAAAGTATTTGCAAATTATTCAATGGACAACGGATTCTAGAAGCATAAAATAATGTCCATGATGAAATAAACTGGATCCCAGTGTCACGCACTGGGATGACAGGAGGGGAGCACTGGGATGACACCAGCTTAGCCATGGCAGACATTTCTTTTCGGCTATAACAAGGGATCAGCTATCATCACCATCAGCAGCTTCTTTATTCGCATCTTGCTCTGCCTCTTGTTGCTCAGATTTCTGATTTTGCAATTTTACTTGCCTTAGCTCATTTGCATCTGTTTCGGATTTCACGACGTATATAGTAATTGGTACTACTACTTCACTATGTAATTCTACGTTTACTTGATATTCACCCAAGTTTTTGATGCTTATTCCACCAAAAGATAAACTACGGTGATCTATCACATGTCCTTCTTGTAGTAAAATTTTCGCAATTTCACGTGTTGTTACAGAACCAAAAATTTTACCATCCTCTGAAGCTTGCTTTATTAATACCACAAACTTATCATGTAGTGACAACGCAAGCTCTTTTGCTACATTTAATCTTTTTATATTCTCTTCTTCCAGTAATAAACGTTGCTCCTCTAGCTTTGTTAAATTTTCCTTGGTAGCTTTCACCGCTTTTCTTTGTGGAAAAAGAAAATTACGTGCATAACCTGGTTTAACTTTGACAACTTCACCAAGCTTACCTAAAGTCCTTATATTTTCCTTTAAAATTATCAACATAAATTACCTAAACTTTTTTAGTACAGTAAGGAATAAGAGCTAAAAAACGTGCCCTTATAATCGCTAAGCGTAACTTCCTTTGTTTTTTTGCACATACGCCTGTTAATCTTCTAGGTAATATCCTACCATAGTCAGAGGTAAACTTGGATAATAAATCTATATTCTTATAATCTATGTCTTCATCTTTAGACGCAGCAAGAGGGCAAACTTTAGAACGCCTAAAGCCAGTCCTATTATTTACAGATACGTAAGAATTATTAAAACTATTTCGTCTTTTCATCATTATGCGCTTTGCTCCTCAATTTGTTTATTCATCATATGAGATTTACCTTCAAAAATTTTATCAACCTGCACAGGAAAGTGGCGAATAACGTTCTCATTAAGTTTCATTCTACGCATAAATTCATCCAGAATGCTTGCAGTAGAACTTATGCACATTATACAATAATGACCGCTCTTCATTTTATTTTTGTGATATGCAAAATCCAAAAGACCCCAATGTTCATACTTGATTAATCCTGATGCTTCAATGTTTTTCAAAAGCATTTCCAACGCTTTGCTCGATTGAGTTGGACCGTTTATTCTAAAATCTTTCAAAATATCTTGAAAAATCTTTATTAGATGTTCTGAAATATTTCTCTTCAAAGCATTTACTGCGTTATGGATAAACGCACTTTTAGTACTGCCTCCTAGAAATTTTGTAAAATCTTGCATTATTCCTAAATCTTTTAGGTCATCTTTCAACTCTTTATCGATTTTTGACTTCACTTCTTTCAAATTTGAAAGATCTTCTTCCAATTCAACCCATAAAATTTTTGTAAGATCTTCCAAGAAATCAGAGTAAGCAACTAGACCTTCTTTAATGTTTTCAGCACGCACTTCTAACTCTTGTGTTGTAAGCTTGTCATTTCCTTTTTTCAGAATATCCCTGATTTGCTGGAACATAACATCTGCTTTAATATTTTTCAATGAAACAGCTAGCTCTTGGACCATCTCCTCTACTTCTTGCTGTAACAATCCTTGTTGTGCTATAAAAGTAAATTCATAAAGATTCACTATATCTTCCTTTAATACCGATTAAATATTTCATTATATAAAGCTTTTTTATATAAGCAAGTTATTTGTATTAATTTCTACGCCTTTAATCCAGCTTAAGTTAGATATTTCATAAATAACTTGAGGAGCAATTGAGTATGCACCTGGTAATAAGATGCTCACTTTATGTTTTTCGAGAAGAAGTTTTAGCATTATTTTGGTTCTGCCTTCATCTTTCAATATTGTGTTTAATTCCATAGCGGCTTTTTGCGAATCCGTGCACTCAGTGGTGAGAACTAATTCTTTTATTATAGAAGTGACTCTTTTTGTAAACTCAGATATATCCTTGCCTGCTAATCTTGTCGTATTTTCCGAAGCTTCAAGATCAATTATCACAAATGTTCCTGGTGAAAATAAATCTCTTTTTTCTTCTATTATTTCATTATTATAGAATGCTATTTCAGAAACGTTATGGGGATCAGAAAGTGTAAGGATAACAAACCTTCCACGCTCTGAAGTTCTCATACGTGCATTTAATATTACCCCAGCAGTTTTTGCTGTTCTATTTTCTCCGATAAACCCAATATTTAACTTTTCCAGAAGAGTTCTAAATTTTTCAAGTGGATGATTAGTTAAATAAAATCCTAGTGAAAATAACTCATGTTCTAATTTTTCCTCCTCATCAAAATCTTCCACATTCTCAAGTTTCGGTTTGAGGACATCAAGACTACCAAACAAAGCAGCTTGACTTGATTCTCTATCCTGTTTGTTTTTATTTGCAAAGTAAATCAGCATGTCCATTGACTCATATAGCTGCTTTCTGTTCTTATGCACGCTATCGAATGCTCCGGATTTAATCAGGCTTTCTAGCGCTCTCTTATTTATTATATGACCTGAATTTTGAATGAATTCCCATATGTCCTTACAAGCGCTTGAACGTACGTTCACTATTCCTTCCGCTATAGAAAAACCAACATTCCTCAAGGCAGCAATACCATAACGTATGCGTTCATCCTCTATTGAGAATTCAGCTTGAGACTTGTTTATATCAGGTGAAAGAACGGTAACGCCACTAAACTTTGCTGCATGATAAAATAAATTCAGTTTATCTCTATCATCAATATTCAGATTCATTAGTGCTGTAAAAAATTCTAATGGATAATTAGCTTTAAGGTAAGCCGTTTGATAAGATATAACCGCATATGCTGCAGCATGAGATTTATTGAACCCATAACCAGCAAATTTTGCAACAAGGTCAAAAATATAACTTGCCCTGTCATAATCAACGCCATTCTTCGTTGCCCCTTGGATGAAAAGTTCACGTTGTTTATCCATCTCTTCCTTGATTTTCTTACCCATGGCACGTCTCAGCAGATCTGCTTCCGCTAAGCTATACCCGGAAAGAATACGGGCTATTTCCATCACTTGTTCTTGGTAAATTATTACCCCAAATGTCTCTTTTAATACTTCCTCAAGTAACGGATGAATATAATCTGGCTTTTCAAGTCCGTGTTTTCTTGCAACATAAGTTGGAATGTTATCCATAGGTCCTGGACGATAAAGGGAAATTAAAGCGATAATATCTTCAATGCAGTCCGGTTTTAGTTTAATTAAAGCTTCTCTCATTCCCGAACTTTCAAGCTGAAACACTCCAATTGAATCACCGCTTGAGAGTATCTCATAGGTTTTTTGGTCATTCAAAGGAACTGAAGAAATATCAATCTTTTTTCCATCACGATTAATTAAACGACATACATGATCTATTAGCGTTAGCGTACCAAGCCCAAGAAAATCAAATTTTATTAGCCCAGCTTTCTCCACATATTTCATGCTGTATTGAGTGATTGGCAAAGCTGAATTTGGATCATAATACACAGGAACAAAATTTTCCAACTTTTGATCACATATTACAATTCCAGCAGCATGGGTTGAAACGTGACGATATATTCCTTCAAGCTTAAGAGATATATCAAGAAGCTTTGCAATTACCTCATCACTATCCCGCTCTTTCTGCAGGTTTTGATCAAACTCTATCGCTTGTGATAAAGTTACAGGATTTACTGGATTAAATGGAACCATTTTAGATATTTTATCCACTTGAGAGTAAGGCATTTGCAATACTCTACCAACATCACGCAATACTGCCCTTGCTTGCAATTTTCCAAAAGTGATTATTTGAGCAACATAACCGTACTTTTTCTGAACATAATCAATAACCAGGTCCCTTTTCTCTTGGCAGAAATCGATATCAAAGTCAGGCATCGATACACGATCAGGATTCAAAAATCTTTCAAATATTAGGCCAAACTTTATTGGATCAAGGTCTGTAATCTGTAAGCCCCAAGCAACAATTGAGCCTGCACCAGAGCCTCTTCCTGGACCAACTGGAATGCCATTTGCTTTGCTCCAACGAATGAAATCAGAAACTATTAGAAAATACCCGGAATAATTCATTGAAGTTATTACGCTTAGTTCGTAATTTAGCCGATCGTAGTATTGTTTAAGGTCTATGTCTGTCTCATTCGCAATACGGAATTCTAATCCTGCAACTGCCTGCTCCCTCAGTTCTTCATTCTCAGTTTTATTTTCTCGACAAGGAAATTTAGGCAAAATAGGCTGCCTGCTTCTTGGCATGTAAGAGCACCGCTTAGCTATCACTAAAGTGTTATGAATTGCTTCGGGAATGTCGCTGAATAGCTCCTCCATTTCTGCCACAGACTTGAAGTAATGCTCGGTAGTTAACTTCTTTCTGTTATTCTCCAGGGCATAACTCCCCTCTGATATACACGTTAATATATCATAAGCCTCATAGTCAGACCTATTTGGAAAAAACACATCGTTCGTTGCAACTAGTGGTATATTGCGCTGATAAGCAAAGTCTATCAAAGCTTCTTCAAGCTCTAGCTCTTTATTCAGCCCATGACGCTGCAATTCAACATATAAATGACCATTAAATGCTGAAAGCAGTTTTTCAACCGTTTCTTTATCTTGCCCCAACAATAGTTGAGCCAAACATCCACCGGTTAAAGCGATCAGACCCGTACTTAAATTCAATAGCTCATCAAAATCAACGTAAGGAATATCGCTATTATTCTTGCGCTTTCTAAAAGACTCACTCACCAAAGTGACTAAATTAGTGTACCCTTGCTCATTTTTTGCAAGCAATAATATAGGTAAATTTTGTTCTGAATGTTTAACTATAATATTGCATCCTATTATTAGCTGTATTCCCCTACTTGCTGCATATTCTGAAAACTCGAGCGAGCCAAACAAGTTACCTGAATCAGTAATTGCAACCGCTGGCATTTTATTTCGCAAACAAAGGCCGATCAGCTCCTCAATTTTAACCGAGCTTTCAAGCAGCGAATAAACACTATGAACACGTAAGTGTATGAACATAAGAAACTTTAGATCAACAAAAAAGGATAACATTAATTTACTCATGAGAACATAATTTTCATGAGAACAAAAGCCTATAAAATTCTAAAATTAAAATACAAAAACTTACTTGACAAACTCCGCCAGCTCCCTTATCATGATAGTGAAGCTATTGTATTTGCTTTCGCCAATCTGCAGATTAAAAGGTAAGGATTACTTAATGTAT
>NZ_CACTIU010000033.1:0-13502 GCF_902713635.1 Wolbachia endosymbiont of Cardiocondyla obscurior
AACTCTATCAGGTACTTATTGCGCCAAAAAACTTTCAAGCCCTTTTTAAGTATACGCGCTAAAGTTAAAATCCGACCGGGACAGCCGCAATAAAGTAGATAAGCCTAAACGCCATCATGTCTTTAGGAGAGTTTGCTAATGAAAGTTCTTAAGTTGACGTCATTGACTGTTCCGATTCGTTATATGACATAAGAGCATCATATATTTCATGCAATGTATTTGAGATGTTTTTTTCCATATGTTGATTAATATGCCCATATATTGTCGTCTCTTCCGAACACTCTGTATCTTTATGTATATGATTTTGTTGCTTTAATCCTTCTCTATCTACACTCTCTATTTGCTCTGACACTAGCATAACTACCTCATATTTTACATAACGAAATAAAAAAATTCTAACTGTAGTATGCTTATATAATCTACGAAGTCAATAGTTAAATTGAAAAGTTTCGGTTATAATTTACTTCATATAGAACATGCCCTTGAATTATGCTAAAAATCGCCATAGTAGGCCTACCAAATGCTGGAAAATCGACCCTATTCAACAGATTAGTAGGAAGAAAAGCAGCAGTAGTGAGTAACATTCCAGGAGTGACAAGGGATAGGCGAGAGGGAATGGGGAGAATTAGCGATTTGGAGTTTAAAGTTATAGATACAGGAGGATGGAACGACCAAACTAGTTTTTCACTGCAAGTTATTGAGCAAATAGAGTTTTCTTTATCCAGTTCAAACATAATTTTCTTTCTTGTTGACGCAAAAGTGCAAAATGAGCGAAATAAAGAGTTTGCAAAGTGGCTGAAGAGAAAAATAAATAAACCTGTGATACTGATAGCAAATAAATGCGAGAGTCATAAATCCGAAAATGTTGATTATTTGCAGTTTTTTGATTTTCTTGGCCCGGTGTATATCTCTGCCGAGCATAATCTTGGCATGGTTGATCTTTATGATGCATTAGCTGGTGTTATTGAAAATTTTAACGAGAACACTGAGTTACCTAACAATGAACTGAGTAGGCTGAGGATCGCGATCATCGGCCGTCCGAATGTTGGAAAATCAACTTTTTTAAATGGTTTACTTGCAGAAAACAGACTAATAACAAGTTCAGAGCCAGGTACCACACGTGATTCTGTGGATATTACATATGATCATGATGGAGAGTTAATTACTCTAATTGACACTGCCGGAATCCGCAGAAAGGCGAATGTTGTAGATGGCTTAGAATCAAGATTTGTTGAGAAAAGCATGGAATCAATCAAGCGCTCTCATGTGGTAGTTTTAATGCTAGACTCCCTAGTTGGTATTGAGCAGCAGGATTTATCAATTGGTGAAGCTGCAATTAAGGGAGGGAAAGGGATTATTGTTGTTTTAAATAAGTGGGATTTAATAGGTAAGGATGACAGAAGCAGGTTAATAAAATTTGTCAAACAACAGGAAGTAACTAGGTTATTCTTGGAAGTGCCAACTATAACAATTTCTGCGTTAAAAGGCATGCGCTGCGGTGATGTGATAGATAAGTGTCTTGAAGTGAGTGAATCCTTGAACAAGAAGATCAGCACTGCAAAACTGAATAAGTGGCTCATAGATGCTGTAGGAAAACATTCTCACCCTCTTGTAAAAGGCAAAGCAGTTAAAATGAAGTATATCGCTCAAATTGGTACTAAACCTCCAGCTTTTTCTTTGATATGTAACATACCTGAAAGTGTTGATGAAAGTTACAAACGCTATTTAATTAACGATCTCAGAAAAAATTTCTTTGCAGACGGTGTGCCAGTTAGATTGCTTTTGAAAAAAAATAAAAATCCCTATGTAAAATGAATACTCTGCTTTATACTTTCAGGGATAATTTACTTAAAGTTATGTGTAATAATTCCAGAATTCCTGCAATCTTTCTGCTGTCGAGTGCCGCTGCTCTAATTTTTGCATATGTGCTAGAATATTTTTTCAACATGCTGCCATGCAAGTTATGTACATACGAGCGAATAGTTTACTATATCGCCGGATTACTTGCAGTAGCGTGCATGCTTAAAGACAACAAAATTCTAATCTATGCAATGTTTTGCAGCTACCTCATAGGTGCAGTAATATCTTTTTATCATATAGGTCTTGAACTCCACTTATTTCATGATGTTTTAGGTTGTACAGAGCAAGCAAGTGGTAACGTTAGTATAGAAGAGCTCAGAAATAATCTACTAAATCCTAATTACTCTCCATCTTGTGACAGACCTCATTACGTTCTAGGTGTTTCCTTAGCAACATGGAATCTAATTTATCTCATAGTAGCTCTGTTCGTATCAGGTAAGGTGTATTGTGGAGAAAGAAAGAAATCTAAATAATTTAAGGTACAGCAACAATCAGTTCTTGCAACAGGCAATTAGAGTAGATCACGCTGGAGAATATGGAGCTATTTGCATTTATTCTGGTCAAAAATTTATTCTTAAGAAATCTTCTATAATCAATGAAATAATTAAAATGGAAGAGCAGGAAAAAAAGCATTTTCACTATTTTAATGAGAAAATCAAAGAGCAAAAAGTTCGTCCTACTGTTTTGTTGCCTGTTTGGCGTGTTTTAGGAGTGTCGCTTGGCGTTGCAACTGCCATTATGGGCAAAAAAGCTGCTATGGCTTGCACTGC
This sequence comes from Wolbachia endosymbiont of Cardiocondyla obscurior, assembly GCF_902713635.1. NCBI lineage: Bacteria > Pseudomonadati > Pseudomonadota > Alphaproteobacteria > Rickettsiales > Anaplasmataceae > Wolbachia > Wolbachia endosymbiont of Cardiocondyla obscurior. Next base: position 2,631 of record NZ_CACTIU010000033.1, read on the forward strand.
TGCAGTTGAAGAAGTTATCGGGGAGCACTACAAAGAGCAAGTTTCACATTTAGAAGATGGGGAATTAAGAGAAACTATAAGTAAATTTCGCGACGAGGAGTTAGAGCACAAAGATATTGCAATTCAGCACAATGCTGAAAGCGCATTTGGCTACAACATTTTATCATCATTCATAAAAACAGGCTGCAAAACTGCTATTTACTTGTCTAAGTTAATTTAACTAAGCAACTTTCTTAAAGTGTTTTAAATGTTCTGATAACAACAGAAACCAGGAAGGAATTCAAGTGTAACAATTATTTTATAACTATATTTACATATCACCATTATTAATAAATAATTAGTATTTGTAAATTAAATACATCTAAAGTATAGACTGCAAAGGAGGCAAAAGTGCGTTTTAATTTAGAAGAGGGAAATGCTCTTATGTAATACCTGCCACAGGTTCACAACTGTACGAACATTCATTTTTGAAGGTAAATTGCACAGCAAATGGTGTCATTCCAGTCTGGAATCCAGAAATTTTGCTTATAACTGAGCTGATAAGCTAAAGGTAATTGTCTTACACTAAAACAAACGTTTTTAATTAAGTTGCATAGAACCAGTGTCTGGGCACTGGGATGACACCCCACTGGTGGTCCAAACTACAACGTTCGTACAGTTGTGGATTCCAGACTGGGATGACACCCTACTGATGGGCCCAAATCACAATGTTCGTACAGTTGTGGGTCAGGCTATAGGATGACAGAAGTTGACTTTATTAGCTATAGGTGGTATGACACTTAGTCAATTTAAGTAAGCAGATGATCTTAGCTACAAAAGTATTTTTTACCTCATTTGTTTTTGGGTTTATTCTTTTTCCCTATTTTATAAAGCTTCTAAAAAAAATAAGCAAAGATGGGCAACCAATTAGATCATGTGGACCAGAAAGTCATTTAATAACAAAAAAGAATGTACCACCTATGGGCGGAATAATAATACTGATTTCTTCTTTATTACCAATTTTACTCTGGGCTCAGTTAACACCAGAAATTTTGCTGCTGATATTGATAACTCTATTTTTTGCTCTACTTGGATTTATTGATGATTATTTAAAATTGAAGACAAATCACTATCGAGGTTTAAGTGCAAAAACCAAAATACTTATTCAGTTTATTGTTGCTCTGGTTGGTGTGTTTATACTTAAGCTATACTCTGCTGAATGTTTTACAAAAACGTCCCTATTTAAAGGAGTAATAATAGATTTTGGCTATCTATATGTTCCGTTTGCTGCGTTTGTAATTGTCGGCTCTTCTAATGCTGTGAATCTCACAGATGGTTTGGATGGCCTTGCTGCAACTCAAGTTATCACTTCCTTTGCTTTTTTGGGGCTAATTGCATATATAACTCAGGCAGATATGAATATTACTTTATTCTGCATTGCATTTATAGGAGCTATTCTAAGTTTCTTGTGGTTTAACACACATCCAGCAAAAATATTTATGGGTGATGTTGGTAGCTTGTCGGTAGGTGCGGCTTTAGGGTTAACTAGTGTCCTAATTAAAAGAGAAATGCTTTTTGCCATTATTGGAATAATCTTTGTAATAGAGACTCTATCTGTTATTATTCAGATATCATATTTTAAATATACAAAGTTTAAATATGGAGAAGGAAAAAGAGTTTTTCTTATGGCACCAATACATCATCACTTTGAGAAGAAGGGATGGTCAGAAAATACAATCGTTATGAAATTTTGGATAATTTCTATTATCTGTTCAGTTTTTACTATAACTTTCTTATTATAAAAACCTATGAAATACCCAGACTTTACATTAGAAAATAAATTATCAGGAGTGATAGCAGGAGTGGATGAAGTTGGAAGAGGTCCGCTAGCTGGTCCAGTAATATCCGCAGCCGTAGTGTTTATTGATAGAAATACAATTATTGATGGAATCAACGACTCGAAAAAGTTGACTCCTCAATGTAGGCAAGTCCTATATGAAAAAATAATATCCGTTGCAAAATTTGGTATAGGAATGGCAAGCGTAGAAGAAATAAATTCATACAATATCTTGCAAGCAACAAAACTTTCAATGAAACGTGCGTTGATAGACTTGGACCTAGAATTAGATTATGTGCTAGTTGATGGTAATCAACCACCTGAAGTGAAATGGCAAGTGAAATCCATAGTAAATGGTGATAATTTGAGTACATCAATTGCAGCAGCTTCAATCGTTGCAAAAGTTACGAGAGATCGGCTTATGCAAGAATTGCACAATAAGCATCCTGAATATAATTGGTATAAAAATAAAGGATATGGGACAAAAGAGCACCTTAACGCTATTGGCCTTTATGGAATTACAGAACATCATAGAAAAAATTTTGCACCCATATCTCGGGCATTATAGCCTTTACCCTTTTTTGAAAGGTATGGTTTCATTAAATAGGCAAACTGTACTCGATCCATTCCTTAAGGTAAACACTGAACTTACCCTTTCGATTATCAGGTAGTTATCAACTGTACGGAAATTTACTAAAGACTCATATCCTGCAGAATCAACCATAAAAACTGCCGGAAAATCAGAGTTTATTTTATTGAATTGTAGATATGTAAATTTTCCGTCATCAAAAACCTTAATTGGTATTATTGACTGACTACCTTTGACGTGCGAGATGGAATAATTAAAATTTAATCCCTTCTTTACAACTTCAATATCATTGATATCAGGAATAATGGTATGACTAGCTTGTTCGAAGATATCACCGTTATTTGTTGTGTAAATCTTATCACTGCTAAATAGTGGATAAAGAAACCTTACTTCATATGCTAATCTTGGATCATCTAGTCCAGTTGCTTCTTCAGCATGAAGTTCAAAGTAATAAACTCTTTTATTGGTAATTATAGTTGCATTAGTATCGGCAATATCATCTATAGGCTTAATAAACAATCTATTACCTTGAGGAAGGAGTTGCCAACCAGTTGAATCACCCATTGAAAGGTTTTGTATTACCTCCCCTGGTTCAAACAATATACTGGACTGATAACCATAAAAACCCGTATACTTATGTATGGCTTGTGGGTTATAATTTATCACCTTTATGTGATTATCTCCAGCTATTGAACGTGGCTCCTGTTTTGCAAGTGCATCACTACCACAGAGGAACAACAGTACGGCAAACAGTAAACCAATCATAATATCAAAATAAATTAATTTTCATTTTATCATTGATAGACATGCACTGCAACTATTAAGGCACTTTCTATACTATAAACCCCAAAGCAAGCGGTAGAAAAGGCAAGAAATAAGGCAAACTCCTTAAATACTTTAGAACTACAGGAGGCTTTACCTGAACGGATATACTTGGAATCCTGCCATTTTCACTTTGTAAACATACCAAGAATTCTGTCCATTATTCCACCCATATTTGCTTCAGCTTGAGTATACTCTATTTTACCACCATGCAAGATTAGTTTAATATCTGATCCAGGTGATATATTAACAAATTTACTGCCAACAACTCCACTGCTAGTGATCAGAGCTGAACTATCAATTGGCAATTTTATGTCTTTGCTTATACACATATCGATTCGTGCTACGTAGGTAGCTTTGTCAAGTGATACACCAGTTATGCTTCCAACATCTACACCAGAGATCTTGACACTATCACCAACTCCTATACCGTTAGCGTTAGCAAAAAGACCATATATTTTATAGCAATCCTTATAGTTTTTCTTTATGTAAGATAGCTTATCAATAGCAAAGAAAATCAGAAAAATAGTAAAAATTAATACAAATAATCCAGCGGTTATTTCAAGTATATTTGACCTTCGCATCTTTAGTTATCAGGACTCCAGCTTTTATAGTAATTTTTCACTTTTTGGTTTGGATAGTATGCATCTTTTGTACCCGTTAAATTAGGAGTATGTTTTACTTTTCTTTTTTTATTATTAACTGGTACTACATTATCAGTATAGTGAAGCCATATATGCCATTCCGGAGGCACTGTTGTAGGCTCAGAGACACTGCTATACATAACCCACCTTTTTCCTTTACTTGATTCATAGTAAGAATTTCCATTTTCATCTCTTCCTACAAATTTATCTTCTCTTCGTAATAGGCGTTTTATTGCGTTACAAATTTTAGATAACATAAGGGTATTAAAACAAAAAGTATTATATATACTAATACTTTAACGATATATTAACAACAATTTAATGCAATTACCAATTTTACAAGTTATTATCCCAATAATTGCATCAATGTTTTGCTTTCTTGCCAAGAAACACAAGGTATCTTGGTTTATTTCTTTTATTGCAACAACAATCACTCTTATCATTTCATCAATACTACTCATTAAAACATATAAAGGCGAAATTATAACTTATCACCTTGGGGATTGGGCTCCCCCGTACGGCATAGAGTTAAGAATCGACGTGTTGAACTCCTTGATTCTAACTTTGGTGAATTTTATAGCGCTGATTAGCGTGCTTTATAGCTTTTATATTAACGAAAAAGAAATTAGCAAAAACAAAATCACTGGTTTTTACTCTCTATTTCTACTGTGCTTAAGCGGACTGTTCGGGATTCTAGTAACAAACGACATATTTAACCTTTACGTTTTCTTGGAAATTTCATCTCTTTCTTCTTATGTATTAGTTTCAATGGGAAGGGATAAAAAAGCCTTGGTTGCAGCATTTGAATATCTAATTAGTGGAACAATAGGTGCAACATTTTATTTATTTGGCATCGGGCTCTTGTATTCAATGACTGGAACGCTCAATATGTCTGACATGGCTGAAAGAATAGTTCCATTATACGATAACAACATCATAAAACTTGGCACGTTGTTCATTTTTGTTGGTCTCTCAATCAAAATGGCACTGTTTCCATTAAGCAGGTGGCTGGTTAATGCATATAGTGAGGCGCCAAGTTTCATTAGCATATTCTTTTCAGGCACAGTGACAAAAGTGATGATATATGTTTTCATCAGAATCTTTTATACTGTTTTTCATCAAAATTTTTTCTTGTTTAAGCCGCTACTGGACAATGTGATAATTATCCTCGCACTTTGCGCTATTGTATTTGGGTCGATATTTGCAATAACCGCAAAAGACATAAAAAGACTGCTTGCTCACTCTAGTATTAGCCAAATTGGTTATATAATTTTAGCACTGAGTTTTAACTCAAAAACAGGTGTATTTGCAGCAATTCTTCACATAGTAAACCACAGCATAATAAAAACATCTTTATTTATGGCTGCAGGATGTATTTCTTACAAATTTGATACAACAAAAATAGAGAATTTATCGGGACTCAAGAAATCAATGCCTTATACAGCACTTGCGTTCACTCTACTCAGTTTAGCATTAATCGGTGTGCCTTTAACAAATGGCTTTGTAAGCAAGTGGTATATAATGAAAGCAATTATCGAATCTCGCGCGTGGATTTCCCTGATAGCTTTTGCTGCCGGTTCTTTTCTTGCACTAATATACATGTGGAAGATGGTAGAGAAAATGTATTTTGAAAATGATGCAACGTCACGCACTAGAATGACACTAGGCAAAATTAATGATGTGCCATTTCCTATGCTTTTCTGTCTATTGTTTATGGCAGCTTTAACAGTAGTAACTGGAATATATAGCACTCCAATTCGGTTAGTAGTTGAGAAGTTGGTTTTTTGATTTTTATCTTTGTTTCATATTTTACTATACTTTAAGGTTATAAGGTCTTTATTGTGGGTAGGCTGAAGAAGATTCATTGGTTATTAGTCATTAACGTGATAGCGCTGTTTTGCGTTGGCATTGTTGTTCAATACTCTTCTGCTGGAGGAAAGTGGGTGCCATTTGCGATTCACCAACTGGTCATATTTTCCTTCTTTTTCCTACTCGCTATAGCTATGTCATTCATAGAGCTAGATTTTTATTTGAAGTACGCCTACTTTTTTTATATAGCAGCAGCGATTTCACTATTAGCAGTAAATTTTTTTGGCTCACACATAATGGGTGCAACAAGGTGGATAAGAATTGGATCAATTAGTTTGCAACCATCAGAATTTGCAAAAGTAGGCTTAATACTTGCGCTTGCTCGCTATTTTGATAAGCAGAGTATGTATAAAATGATGGAATTTAAAAGATTGCTTAAGGCACTTATAATTATTTTCTTACCCGTGTTCTTGGTGTTAAAGCAACCTAATTTAGGCACAGCTATGATAATGTTATTTATAGGGATATCAATTATATTCACAACAATAATAAAAAGATCTCATTCAGTAATATGTGGAACTCTTGGCATTTTTGCAGTACCGGCTATTTGGCCTTTTTTACGTCCTTATCACAAGCAAAGGATATTGTCATTTTTGGATTCATCAGTGGATCCACTTGGAATAGGTTATAATGCGCAGCAATCTCAAATAGCTATTGGTTCAGGAGGTTTGCTTGGTAAGGGCTTTGTTAACGGAAGTCAAACTCAACTTGGATTTTTGCCGGAAAAACGTACAGATTTTGCTTTTGCAGTGCTGAGTGAGGAATGGGGATTTTTAGGTAGCATGACTTTAATTTTACTCTATACTACATTGCTTGCTATAATGCTCTCTATTGCTTATAGGTCAAAAAATTATTTTTCTAAGTCGGTATCTATCGGCATTTTTGCCTTTTTTAGTGCTCATTTCTTTATAAACATCGGAATGACAATGGGCCTCTTACCTGTAATAGGCGACCCATTGCCATTTCTGTCCTATGGAGGAAGTACAACTGCTGCAAGCTTAATATGTATAGGACTATTGCTAGCAATAAAAGCAGATGAACAACAAAATACTTGTATTTTACCTATGCTAAAGTAAAATTTAACTTTACTTAATAGTTTTTATGCTAGATGAAATGCGTGAGGAGTGTGGGGTATTTGGCATAAGTTGCAACCAAAGTGCTGCTTTTAACTCTATACTTGCTCTCCACGCTTTGCAGCATAGAGGTCAAGAGTCTTTTGGTGTAGTAACCAGTAACAACGATAAGCTGCACTCTTATCACTTTCAAGGTCAAGTGAGCAGCGTATTTGATGATGTAGATGAAATAAAGAAATCCTTACCTGGAGACTGTGCAATAGGTCATGTTCGATACTCAACAAGTGGTAGTAAATTTGGAGTGCAGCCCATGTTTGGCAAAAGTGGCAAATTTGGGGATTTCGCCATAGCACATAATGGTAATTTAATTAATATTTCTCCAATACGCGAACAATTAATTAAACAAGAGTGCGTTTTTCAGTCAGATATTGATACAGAAGTAGTAGTGCATCTGACAGCAAGCGGTGAAAAAGATAGCTTTTTAGAGAGTTTTATATATGCATTAAAGCAAATACAAGGTGCTTATTCTTTTGTGGCAATCAATCAAGAAGTAGTTATTGGAGTACGTGATCCATCTGGAATCAGGCCTCTTGTTTTAGGGAAGTTAAACGGTTCTTATGTTCTTGCATCTGAAACTTGTGCTCTTGATATAGTAAATGCAGAGTTTGTTAGAGAAATAAAACCAGGTGAGTTAGTCACCATTGATCGAAATGGTAATCTAGCTTCAGCATTTCCTTTCCCACAGCAAAAATCAAGTTTTTGTATTTTTGAATACGTTTATTTTTCAAGACCAGACAGCATAATGGAGAATAGGTCCATATATGATATAAGAAAAGAAATAGGAAGAATACTTGCAGAAGAGAGCCCACCAAAAAACAATATGGATATGGTTGTACCAATACCTGATTCTGGAATACCTGCAGCTATTGGATATGCAAAGCATTCAGGATTACCTATGGAACTGGGAATAATTCGTAATCATTACATAGGAAGAACTTTTATACAACCAACCGCTGAAGTACGTAAAGTTAGAATAAAATTAAAATTCAATGCTAATAAGCACACTTTGAAAGGTAAAAACATAATTTTAATAGATGATAGTATAGTGCGTGGTAGTACGTTAACAAATATAATAGTTATGTTAAAGGATGCAGGAGTAAAAGAGATTCACCTCAAAATTTCAAGCCCACCAATTAAGCATTCTTGTTTTTATGGAATAGATACGCCAGAGTGCAAAGATTTAATTGCTGCAAATAAATCTGTAGAGGAAATTAAGGAAGTTATAGGAGTAGATAGCCTAGCCTTCTTGAGTATTGATGGACTATATCAGGCTGTTAAAGCAGAAAAGCGTAACAATGCTACACCACAATATTGTGATGCTTGTTTCACTGGTGATTATCCGATTGGCAAATAGTCTACGCAAGGTCTTAAGTTTAGAAAATCTTAAACCGCCAAAATTTCTCTTGGCCTTTACTAATTCCGATTCTCGGAGTGCAAATATAATCTGGTTTGAGGTGGGATTCATAAACACAAAATTCGTGGCTTATAGTAAGGTCCTGTTTGTTATGTTCTTTTGTAATATTTAATCTTTTGCACAATATTCCTGGTCCACCTAAATTTGCTTCAAGTGGTTCAATAAGCTTTAATCCCCGTATTAACACTGCTGCTGGGAACCCTTCTGCTTCTGTTACAATATTTAAACAGTAATACATTCCATATATAAAGTACACATATGAAAACCCCGGCATACCAAACATTACTGAGGTTCGGTTAGTATAACCCTTAGCTGCATGACAAGCTGGGTCACTCATTCCTATATAGGCTTCAACTTCGGTTATTATTCCACTAAAGTTAGAAAATTTCAGCATCTTTCCTAGTAACTCCCCGGCTACAACCAAAGTTGGCCGCTCGTAGAAATTTCTTGGCAGTATTGTGCTACCCATTTTTTATTTTTGTTCTGAGGTTCTATATAGAGTTCAGTTTAAGAATTTCTGGATCCCAGTGTCAAGCACTGGGATGACAAGAAGGGGAGCTACTTGAATGACAAGAAAATGGTACTGGCATAATAAGAAAGAAACATTGAGATGGTGAAAGAGAGAATATATGCAAGCAGTCACCCATAGGGTAGCGCGTGACGCTGGAATCCAGTTTTCTCCTATTACCCAAACCATAGCTTAATTAGTTAGAATAGCATAACTAGCGAGTACGAAATGGAGAAGTTTTAATTTGAACTACAGTTTCAGTGCTATTTAACACATATGCCTTCATACAAAAAGATGCCAGTATATGATATTATGCCAATCAATATATATATAATTGAATTATGGTAGAAAAGCTCTCTAATATTAAAGGCTCAAATACTCCTTTGCTTGATCGGTTAGAACGCGCCCTCTTGGTGTGCGCTTTACAAAACTAATTTTGATTAAATAAGGTTCTACTGTTTCTTCAATATTGCCAACATCCTCAGATAGTGCAATAGATATAGTGTCAATTCCAACAGGTCCTGAGGTGTTGAATAAAAATCTTAGATAATTCATATCAAGTTTATTGAGTCCCATTTTATCTACACCCAATTTTAGTAATACAGAATCAGCGACTTCATAAGTGATTTTTTTATCATCTTTCACTTCAACAAAATCCCTTATTCTCCTCAGTAACCTCAGAGCAATTCTTGGAGTGCCGCGCGCACGGTAGGCAATTTCCCGCGCAGCACCCTCTTCAATTTCAGCAGAAAGAACTCTTGCGCCTCTTTTTATAATATTAACCAGTTCTTCAAAAGAATAAAACTCAAGATGCAAAGGAATGCCAAAACGATCTCTGAGTGGCGCAGAAAGTAATCCAAGCCGCGTTGTTGCTCCAATTAGCGTAAATGGTGGTAGATCTATCCTTAAAGTGCGAGTAGATGGACCTTCACCTACTAATATGTCCAGGCAAAAATCTTCCATAGCAGTATATAAAACTTCTTCGATGCTGCGATTTAATCTATGAATTTCGTCGATAAATAGAACATCTTTTGCATTTAAAGTGGTAAGCACTGCGGCCAAATCTCCAGCTTTACTAAGTAAAGGACCAGAAGTTGCGCGAAAGCTAACTCTTAATTCTTTAGAAACAATTTGTGCTAAAGTTGTTTTGCCAAGCCCTGGAGGACCATATAATAAAACGTGATCTAAAGCTTCAGTTCTCGTCTGTGCAGCGTTTATAAACACTTTTAAATTTTGTATTAAGTCTTTTTGCCCGACAAAATCATCAAGTTGCTCAGGCCTGATGTTAATATTGCGCACATCTTCAGTATATTCTTTACCGCACGATATTGATTTCATAATGTTAAGAGCTCCTTAAGCGCTATGCGAATAATATCCTTAGTGTCCAGATTTGACGATTCGTCTTGTATTTTCTTTATCGTATCATAAGCTTTCATTTTTTCATATCCAAGATTGATCAATGCTGAAAGGGCATCTTCATTAATTGGATTAAAGTTATTGTTATTTATTTCTAGTTTACTCACTTTGCCACTCAATTCAGTGATGATTCGATTTATGAGTTTCAGGCCAAGTCCGCTCATCTTGAGTGCTACTTTATCTTCATTCATAATTGCCAAAAATAGCTGTTCTGGAGTTAATTTGCCCAAAATTGACATTGCAGTTTTATAGCTAATGCCGCTTACTTTAACTAGCAACCTCAAGCACTGCTGTTCTTCTTCGCTTATAAAACCATATAGCTGAGTAGTGTTTTCTCTGTTATTTGCATAGGTTTCGATAAGTAATTTGATTCTACTTCCAATTGCACAAGCACTTAAAGTTTTGGCTGAAAGATACACCATATAGCCAACATCATTCACATTCAGGATTATGTGATCACTGCGCACTTCATCAACTATTCCGCTTAGATTTCCTATCATTTTTAGCACTGTATAGGGTTCAGTTTAAATACTCCTGGATCTTAGGTCAAGCAAACGAACATTATAACAGGGAAACGTGGCTAAAAAACCACTTGACAAACTCCGCCAGCCCCCTTATCATAAACACTGAAGCTATTTATTTATCTTCTCTGTACAGATTA
>NZ_CACTIU010000034.1:0-13442 GCF_902713635.1 Wolbachia endosymbiont of Cardiocondyla obscurior
CCTTAAATCCACACTATACGCCATTATAACTCAAATAGCTTATTATACCTTTATCATTTACTTTGGGAAGTACTATAATGTGCTATTAGCTTTATTTGTAAGTATATAGATATATGATAACTTCATCTTAATCGTTTATAGCTAAAGTAACTGAGGTTTATCAACATTATACTACACCATCATGCCACAATAAATCTTACCGTCATACCACCGCGCCGCTAACACGTAGCGGGATGACGAGTTACTATACCGCGGCGGTATCTCAGCCGCTAACAAGCAGCGGGATGACAGCAATCTACGTCATACCGCGATTCATTCACGGTATCTCTTAGCCGCTAACACGTAGCGGAATGACGATTGTCGGTAAATCTAAGTTACTGTAGCTATAAAGGCTTTCACAACAACCTATTTTCCTTGAAACTAAAATAGCTACTGAATGTAATAATAATGTGGTCTATTAATTCTATTCCTATACTTTGGCAAGCTTCTGCTAGTTGTCTAGTGAGAGATATATCGCTATTTGAAGGTTGTGTATCTCCGCTTGGATGATTGTGAGATATTACAATGGATGTTGAACCAATCAAAAGTGCGCGCTTGATGATCTCTCTGACATAAAGAGGAGTTTGATCTACTGTACCAATATTTTGCAGGTCTTCCGCTATTAGACGATACTTTTTATTCATATAGATGACACGAAAATTTTCCTTATTGAGGCTTCCTATACTTATTCTTAAATAATCAAGCAATTTTTCCCAGTTATCGATTACAGGCAGGTTTTTTATTTCTTCTCTTGCAGAACGAACAAAGGCTTGTTTTACACAAAAGATGGCAGATATCGCTGCATTGCTGACATCATCAACGTTTTGCAGCGCTTCCAGGTCAGCATTAAAAACTTTATTTAAGCTGCCAAAACTTTCTATCAAACTCTTTGCCACCGGTTTTACATCAATTCTACTATATGCTGAATATAAAATGTGCTCTAAAACTTCATAATCAAGTAATGATTGTCCATTATCTAAAATAATTTTCTCTCTTAGGCGCTTTCTATGCCCCTTTTTGTAATTTTTCATCATCAATGAATTGCTTATCTCTTGTATAATAAGAAATTAGATTTTTAAGTAAAATATTTAATAAAGCGCATGACGCACAATTGTAAGAACATTCATTTTTAAAGACAGCAAATGGTGTCATGAAAGTAGCTGAGACACTGTCCTCCTTTGTCATACGAGTAGCTGACACTGGTTCCTTTACGACGGCAGTGCCCAGAGGTGTCATCCCAGTGCATGCACATAGTGCAAAAAATTAAAAATAAGCCGCCAATACGTAATACTGTTGTCGTTTAATCTGCACAGATTGAAGATAAATGAATACCTTCAGTATCATGATAAAGGGGTTGGCGAAGGGTGTCAAGTAGTTTTTAGCTCTGCCTTCTAAGGCTTTTACTCGTGACAACCACTGTGCCTGCGATCTTATCGTGCCAAGTTTGACAGCGTTTGTTGAAATTTGACCATAAAAAGCCCAAGAACAATGGTGCAACTGACAATATAAAGGAAAAAAATCTCTTTGTTGCTTGTTTTAGGGTCATCTTTTCGAAAGTTTGTGCATCCACAACTCTAAGCCCAAATAATAGTTTTCCAGGTGTAGTAGCAAACTTTACCCACATATATATTACATAGCAAAAGAGCATAATAAACTGGACTATTTGATTTAGGATTAGTAATTTTATAAGTCTACTCTGCGTTGTCTTTTCTTCCGCAGACAGTGGTGCTTGCATTGGGGATTTTGCAGCAATTTGACTTAATATTTTGCTATCCTCTGAGTTCATAAAGAGCTGATTTAAGGCTTGGCTGCAAAACTGCAAGAACAAAACGATAATAATCAAATCAAGCAATACTGATATATAGCGCCTGAGGCCCGTTACATAACATATCCCATTTTCATCTTTCTTTACCTTTTGAATAACATTTATAGAAGAAAAAATAGAAAATAAACGATTAAAAAATTTATGTAACATATATATACTTTCCAATATTTAACGTGCCCCTGGCCGGACTTGAACCAGCATGCTTTTGCAAGCAACAGATTTTGAGTCTGCCGTGTCTACCATTCCACCACAGGGGCATTAAGTTTTAATGCTATAGGCAACACGGAATTAGTCAAATTTTTTTGCCTTTACATCTTTCAAATGAGGACTAAATATTCTACAATAATCAACAGTTACTCTCAAAACTTAAAATGAATGAATTAGCCAATCTCCTCAGTTCAAGAAGTGTAGATAAGGAAATATGTAAATTACCGCATAATTTAGAAGCTGAACAGATGCTTATTGGTGCAATGATTCGTGATAATAGAATCTGTGATGCAGTTGAAGACACAATTACAGCAGAAAATTTCTATGATCCACTGCATCAAAGTATTTTTACGCAAATATCTAAAACCAGGAAACACGGTATAGTTGCCAATGAACTGAGCCTTAAAATGTTTTTTGAAAACGACCAAGCATTTACCGAGTGTGGTGGGGTAGAGTACTTAGCAAAGCTTGCAGCGAAGGCAAGTATTGCACTTGATATTTATAGTTTGACTAGAATAATCCGTGATACTTACTTAAGGAGATGTTTAATCAAGCTCGGGCAAGAAATAGTTGGTGATAGCTACAACTACGATATTGAAAATCCTGCACAGGCGCAAATTGAACAAGCAATGACAAAATTGTTCAATTTGGCAGTAAAAAAACAAGGTGAGAAAACATATATAAAACTTGCAAGTTCAATTAAAGATGTAGTTGAGAAGATCAGCACACTGAAAAATAATCCAGAAGCGCTAGGCGTTACAACCGGACTTCAAGATCTAAATCAGCTTCTTGGTGGTCTACAAAAATCTGATTTATTAATTTTAGCTGCAAGGCCTTCTATGGGTAAAACAGCATTGGCGCTAAACATCGCACTTAATGCTTGTAAGATGTTGCAAAAAAGAGCAGATAAGCAACACTATGTAGCGTTTTTCTCGCTTGAAATGTCAGCAGAGCAATTAACTGCAAGGCTGATCACTATAGATTCAGGAATTAGTTATTATAAGGCATTAACCGGGAGAATTAGTGATTTTGAATTGCATGAATTTATCAATACTAGTACAGAATTATCTGAACTGCCTTTCATCATAGATGACACCCCTGCGCTATCAATTAGTGCCCTTCGCACCAGAATACGCTTGCTGTATCAATTATATAATGTAGAAGTGGTATTCATTGATTATTTGCAGCTAATCAGAGGAACAACAAAAAGGAGTAATGAAAATAGAGTGCAAGAAATCTCGGAAGTGACGCAGGGTTTGAAAGCAATTGCAAAGGAGCTAAATATTCCCATTGTTGCACTATCTCAGCTCTCTCGTTCTGTTGAGCAGAGGGATGATAAAAAACCACAACTTTCTGATTTACGTGATTCAGGGAGCATAGAGCAAGACGCAGATATAGTAATGTTTCTCTATAGAGAAGAGTATTATGAACTAAGAAAACAGCCAAATGAAGGAAACAATAAACATCGGGAATGGCAAGAGAAAATGGAAAAAATTAGAAACATTGCAGAGCTCATTATTGCAAAGCAGAGAAATGGACCAATTGGCAGTGTGAAGCTATATTTTGACTCTAACAGAGGTGCATTTAAAGATTACACGGAAAGGCATAGTTCATAGCTTGGCAGCAATCTTCTTGTTCCCAAGTTTATCAAATTTTTTTTATGTAAAGATAGCTTGACAACTTCTTAAAAATCCTTTTATAATGGTATTATATTTTATAATACGTGAGATGATGAATAAAAACAATGTACCCTATTATATAGCTGGAACTCTGGCTACTTTCACTTTATTAGCATCTGGAGTGTTTGCTGCAGCTCCTTATATTGGTTTCTTAGCTCCAGTTGCAGCATTAAGTGTTGGCTTGCCATTTATTATTGGTTATGCTGTGTTTTCTGTTGTAACTATTGCACTTTCGTATAAAGCAATTAGTAAGAACAAAACAATTTCTGAGAAAGTAAAAGAGATATCCGAAAAAAATACTCAACTGGCTGAAGAAAAAGATAAAGTACAGGCTCAAGAGCAAACAATTTCTGAGTTAGAAAATAAAGTAAAAGCTCACGAGCAAACAATTTCTGAGAAAGAAGTTGTAGTACAGGATCAAAAGCAAACTATTTCTGAGAAAGATGTTCAACTGGCTGATCAAGCAAAAGAGATAGAAGCTCAACTAGCTGAGAAAAGTACTGACATTTCTAACCTGAGGCATCAGCTTGATGAAGAAAAAGCTAAAGTACAAACTCAAAAGCAAACAATTTCTGAGAGAGATGCCCAACTGGCTGAAAAAGATGCTGAAGTACAAACTCAAAAGCAAACAATTTCTGAACAAAAAACTCAACTTGCTGAAAAAAATAAAAAGATGAGTTTGGATTATTTAGATCTTGCAACTTCTGAGAATTTGAATGATTTAGATGTTAAGATTTCTAGCCTAGAAAGTCAGCCAGCTAAAGAAGAAAATGGTCAAGGCTGGGATGCATGGGCTAAGGCTAAGGTAGCTAAAATAGTGACCACTGGAATAGGACTCTGTGGTACTGCTGTTTTATATTATGCTGCACCATATATTCCTACAGTACTTAATGGAGTTGTAGCATCATCTATGGGCAACAGTGCGTCTGTAAACAATGGTACGTTCCCTAGTCAATAAATGTAATCCCATCCAGGAGAAATAGTTTTTACACTATTTCTCCTCTTTAGCATCAACCCTCAAAAAAACCGGCGTAGGTTTAGGCAATGTTATGCCTGAACTTACGCACGCGTCGCACAAAGATTTTAAATCTCGTTGTTCTTTCGGAATTTGCAGTTGATTTAGTATCATCTCTGCTGACTTGGGAACGATTGGCTGCAATAAAATGCCTATTATCCTGATATATTCTAGTAATTTGTAGATTACTAAGTTCATACGCACTCTATCGGTTTTGCTTAATGTCCAAGGTGCACTTTTGTCTATGTAGGCATTTGCTTCAGAAGAGATGTTGATGATTAGAAGTATGATATGGTTAAATTCATACTTTGATAGGTGATTCATCACTTGATCGAGTATAGCTTTGCAACCTGGAAGACTTTCTTCACCTTTAAGTAGGCTTTGATCGATTGTTGGTACAATTCCAGAACATTGCTTGTGTAAAAATGAAATTGTTCTTTGTACTAAATTGCCTATGTTGTTTGCCAGTTCTGAATTTATCCGGCTGATCATATTTTTCTTACTAAAGTTGCCATCTTGGCCGAAGCTTGCTTCCCTGAGGAGAAAATAGCGTAGCTGATCAACACCAAACTCTTGAGCGAGGCCAATTGGATCTATGACATTACCAAGGGACTTGGATATTTTCTCTCCCTCGTTCAACCACCAACCATGAACTGCAATTTGTTTTGGCAGTGGCAGGTCTGCTGCAAGGAGAATCGCTGGCCAATATACAGCATGAAAGCGCAATATGTCTTTACCGATTACATGAACGTTGAAAGAGTTGTCAGCTAGGTTTGCAGCGCTTGACACTGGAATCTGTGTTTCTGGTTCTGCCCAAAACCTCTTATATTCCTCACCTTCAGTACTAGGGAAACCTATTGATGTAAGATAATTGGTTAATGCATCTATCCAGACATAGATTACGTGTTTGTCATTACCTGGTACTTTTATTCCCCAGTTAAAACTAGTGCGAGAGATTGAGAGGTCAATGAGCCCTGATCTTACAAACGATATCACTTCATTTCTTCTGCTCTCAGGAAAGATAAAACTTGGCTGATTTTTATAGAGTTCCAGTAATTTTTCTTGCCAGTTTGATAAGCGAAAAAAGTAACTCTCTTCTTTTATCCACTGGACCTCAGCACCTGTTGGTGCTTTGCCATCTATCAGCTCTGATTCCTGATAAAATGCTTCATCACGAACTGAATACCAACCCGAATAGGAATCCAAATATATTTGCCCTCTCTCTTCAAGTCTATTCCATAAAGCTATAACTGCTTTTTTGTGACGTTCCTCCGTAGTGCGAATAAAATCGTCATACTCAAAATTCATGAACTTAGCCAATTCTTTAAATGAAACGCTCACTTCATCTGTAAATTCTTTTGGCTGCATTTCCTTTGCTTTAGCTGCTTTTTCTATTTTTTGTCCATGTTCATCTGTACCGGTGGTAAATTTGACATTTTTCCCAGCTAGTTTCATGAACCTTGCCACCACGTCACACAAGAGAGAAGTGTATGCATGACCAATATGCGGCTTATCGTTTACGTAATATACTGGCGTGGTGATGTAAAAGTTCTCGAATTGTTCCATGGTTTAGCATTTTGATAAAAATCAACTGAGTTAATTATAGTATTAAAAAGGCAGTAATAAATAAATATTGATTGGGTTAAGCATAATTTTTGAAAAAAGCTATTTACTGAAATTTTATTAAAATAAGAAACAATCAGACATGATTATTGAAAGAACAATGAGAAATTTTCTTGTAATTCTATTTATAGTTTTCTATGCATTTGATGCACACGCTGATGGAGCAACAGATGTAATGTGTAATGTAATAGGTTACGTTCATGGAATAGGTGGACCAATGATTACAGTGGTAATAATTGGTTCAAGCTTACTTGCAATATTTGGCAGAATGCCTTGGCCTGCACTTTTCGCACTGGGTATGTTTGTTGCTGTGTTTTTTGGTGCTCCTCAAATTGTAACAAAGGTAACAGAAAAAGAAGTTTGTTGTCTTTTTAAAGGTCAAACCTTGGAGAATGGAAAGTGTGTTGCTGCTCCTGGATATGAACGTGTAGGTACAGGTTATGCTTGTCGTTCCGGTTGGGCGCTAACTAATAAAGGCTACTGTATAAAAGCTGGCCAAGATCCTTCAAAGTATTGGAAGTGAAAATGGTGCTTTTATAGAGTTAAATCTAACAAACCGCAGAGTATATAATTAACATCCACGCCTTTAGTTAGATTCCACTCACGCTTTATTACGTTGTACTCCATGCCAGCCATGTTTTGCAGCGTTACATTATTTTCTCTTAAGTGATTTGCAATTTCTGACGGCTTGAGAAATTTATTCCAGTTATGTGTACCTTTTGGCAGCCAATTTAATATGTACTCTGCACCAATTATTGCAAGGCAGAAGGATTTGATAGTTCTATTTATTGTGGATATAAATATCAGCCCATTCGGTTTTAGCAGTTCTATCGCTTTTTTCATGAAAAGCTCTAAATTATCCACATGTTCAACTACTTCCATCAACAGAACCACGTCGTACTTCTTGTCATTGCTTAGCTCTTCAATGCTGGTGTGTATATATTCTATATTTAACCCTACTTTTTTTGCATGTGAATGCGCTACTTTTATGTTTTCTTCACATACATCTATTCCCACAACGTTAATGCCAACGCGTGCCATTGACTCTGACAAAATGCCACCACCGCATCCAACATCAAGCAATGATAATTCTTTCAAATTGCATTTTTTTAACTCTTTTATTTTCTCAATAATGTAAGATACTCTAACAGGATTCATTATGTGCAATGGTTTGAATTTGCCGTTCTCATCCCACCACTGGCCTGCCATTTTAGCGAATTTTGATATTTCATCTTCGTTATAAGTTTTTGTTTTTTTTTTCTTAGAGGTTATATTGCTGAGTTTATCAAGGCGTTTTTTATGTCTGCTTTCTTTTGAAAATTCTGTTTCGAGGAATTGTTTGACTATGTCTTTTGCTAATCCACTCGCAGTAAACCCTGCACCAAGACACAGTACATTTGCGTTGCCATGCTCGCGAGCTAATTTTGCGATCTCAACACTGTTACATAAAGCAGCGTAGATTCCTTCAAAACGATTTGCCACAGTACTCATGCCCAAACCTGTACCACAAATTAATATCCCATAATTTGCTTTTTTGCTTGTTATATCTTCTACAACTTTAACAGCATAGTTTGGGTAATCTACACACTTTTGCTTAGCAGTGCAGCCTTGATCTACTACTCTGTAACCTAGGGCTTCCAGGTAAGGTTTTATTTCTGATTTTAATTCATAACCAGCATGATCTGAGGCAATTGATACTATACCTAACATATAAGAAATAAGGACATTTTATATGGGTTTGAACTTTCTGTCAAGTCATTCAATGCTTCTGACCTTTTGGGAGTTCTAAAGCTATAGCTAAGGTTTTCCTACGTCATACCGCAATTCATTCCACAACTGTACGAACATTGTGATTTGAGAATAATCTCCGCCAGGAAGGGTGTCATCCCAGTGCTTTGGCACTGAGATCCAGAAAACTTAATTTTAAATAAGTACACCAGATAGCTGTATAATAAGAACTGGATTCCAGTGTCAAGCACTGGAATGACACCTTCTGTATAAATATTAAGAAATTTACCAAACGAAAAAAAAGGCAAAAGAAGCCCCGTGGTTGGCTAATTACTTACATTATACTTTTAAGTATGGCGTTTTTTTATTCTAAACACTTAATAACCGCGATTTAGCTGCTTTTAAGCCGCAACTAATCTAAATTATAAACGTTAAGAAATTTACTAAACAGAAAAAAAGGCAAAAGAAACCCTAGGGTAGCTAGTTATTCACTATCCATTTTTTAAGTTGGCGTTTTTTAATGTTTTAAATGCTTTATAAGCGTATTTCAGCTTGTGTAGGTCAAAACCCGGAAATTTGATAAAGACATAAGGTGCACATAGTGCAAAAAATTAAACATGAGACGCCAGATACGTTGAGTTTTTTTGTCATTTAATCTGTACAGAGAAGATAAATAAATAGCTTCAGTTTCATGATAAGGGTGCTGGCGAGGTTTGTCAAGGAAGTTTTTTGTTTCTGTGGGCTACCTGGATGACAGGATTGCTCTTGAATTTGTATAGCTACATTGTCGGTAAATCTAAATTGCTTTAGTTATAGAAATAAATTTCGAGTCAGATGTGTATAAATTCTATATAATTTTTATCCTACTACTAATTTAACAAGATGGATCATATAGATATTATAAAATCAAAATTATTATTATCCGACATAGTAGGTAAAAAAGTCAGATTAATAAAAAGAGGAGATAGTTTTGTTGGGCTCTGTCCATTTCATAACGAAAAAACCCCATCTTTTTCGGTGAGCAATACTAAGGGGTTATATTACTGTTTTGGTTGCTTAGCTAGTGGTGATGCATTTGAATTTATTTCACAAACTGAAGGATTAAGCTTTAAAGAAGCATTGGAAAAATTAGCATCGGTTACAGGTGTTGAACTACCCAAAAGTCTTAGTATTACAAAAGAGGACAATAAACTATTTTTAGCGCTTGATTTAGCTGCAAATTGGTTTGCACAAAAAAATCAAGGTGTTGTAGATTATTTAAAGCAGCGTAAGATTTCACCTAAAATCATAGATAAATTTAAGATAGGTTATGCACCAAGCTCTGGTTTGAAAGAGTATTTAAACTTTTCAGGTATTGAAGACAGAATTTTGATTGATATTGGATTAGTAAACAAAAATTTTCGTGATTATTTTTATGACCGGCTGATATTTCCTATACAGAGCATTGCAGGAAGAGTTATTGGTTTTGGCGGACGTGCGCTGAGTCCTGAGCAACAGCCAAAATATTTAAATAGCCCAGAGAGTCAGCTCTTCAAGAAGAGGGAGAATTTATACGGATTAAACTTTGCTTTAAGCGAAATACGTAAAAAACAGCACATACTCGTTGTTGAAGGATATATGGACGCTATAGCGCTACATCAAGCAGGAATTAGTAATGCAGTTGCTCCGCTTGGTACCGCAATTTCTGCAGAACAGATAAAAAATCTATGGAGATTTGCTAAAGAAATCTCCATCTGTATGGATGGCGATAGTGCTGGACGTCATGCTGCTACTCGAGTTGCAGAACTTGCTCTGCCAATATTAGAGCCTGGATACACGTTAAAATTTGTGACTTTGCCGAGTAATAAAGATCCATACGATATATGTAACGAACTGGAATACAAGAAAGAAGACGTATTGATTGCGCTTGATCACTCAACAAAACTTCATTCTGAATATTTATGGCATCACATAATCGATAGCAATTTGCAAAATTATGAAAAACTTGCTCCGGAAAAATATTCAATTCTTGAGCACAAGTTCATGGAATATGTAAATACTATTAGCAACAGCAGTATTAGAAGGTATTACAGAGATTATTTTTACAATAAGGCTAGTGAACTAAGAAGTAGCTTCAAAAAACAGATTTTTAATAGTAAAACTGGAGCAACAAAAGGTGAGTATCTTCATAACAAATCTCCAGAGCTAATTGAAGCAGAGCAAAATCAGGCCGTAATTTTGCGTATAGCCGTAGAATTTCCTGAAATCTTGAACCGTCCTATATTTTTTGAGCAATTTTCTCATTTTGAATTTACTAATGAGATGAAAAGATTACAACAGCGTATAATTGATGTAATAAGTAACAAAAGCAAACTCGATAAAGAGGCTTTGTTACAAGAATTGAAACAGTTTAACGTTATAAAGTATGTATTTGAAAAAACTAGTGTACTAAATAGCCAACTGAACGAGAGAAAATCTGCAGAAATTGTGTGGAATAATATAGTGTTACTAAAAGAGTTAAATGCATTACGAAAAGAAAGAACCGAAGCGAGGCTGAGCGGTAATCTTGACTTAGAAGAAAGGTTAATAGAACAAATAGAGCAAATAGAAAGTAGTATACAAGAAATGCAAATGGAGTTTATTGAAAAGTAGATATCGTCTCGTTAGTCAACAAGAAAATTACAAAATAAGACAATATTTTACATAAGATTGAAATTTTTAACTAATTAAGCCTTCCTCCAACAGCTTTGCCCTGTAGTTTTTGATATGGTTAGGATCACTTGAAAATGTATAATTTTTGTAGTTAGCTCTGCTGTGCATATAAAGTTTACTATTGACTTTTATCACATTATCTCACATTATCTCACATAATATGCATGTGAGAAGAATATGAACTGGAAGAATTTTCGTCTTAGTACGCGTCTCAACCTAGAAGGGCCTGTAATTGAGCAAGTGTACGAGTTAATTACTGCAGTTGATAGTGTTAAAAATAGCTGGCAGATAACGAAAAAACTACTACCACAAACAATTGAAAGATTAACTCATTCAGTTATTGTTACATCTTCTGGCGCTTCTAACCGTATTGAAGGAAATCGTCTAACCGATAAAGAAGTTGAGGATCTATATAAAAACCTACGTGTCAAAAAATTTAAAAATAGAGATGAGCAAGAAATTGCTGGCTACTTAGAAATGCTTAAACTAATATTTCATGATTATACGGATATTCCAATTAGTGAGTCATCAATATTGCACATTAACAACCAGATGCTACTTTATAGTGAAAAAGATTTGTATCATAGAGGAAAATACAAAGCAAGTTCTAATAGAGTTGAGGCAAAAGATCAGAATGGAAAAGTTGTTGGTATAATTTTTGATCCCACACCACCTTACCTTGTTAGAAAGGAAGTACAAGAGCTTATTGATTGGTATCACTGGTCCTTAAATAATAAATTTAAGCATCCTCTTATTATTATTGCTAACTTTGTTTTTGAGTATCTGGCAATACACCCTTTTCAAGATGGGAATGGCAGAACTAGTAGATTGATGACTAATTTAATGCTGTTGCAGCAGGGTTATGATTTTGTATCTATTGTATCACATGAAAAGATAATTGAAACTAACAAACTTGATTACTATTTAGCGCTTAATAAAACACAAAGTAGCTGGAAAAGTAGCAAAGAAGATATTTCCCCATGGTTAATATTTTTTCTTAATGTGCTCAAAACGCAAGCAAATGAGGCGCATTATATTCTTGAGAGGGAGAATACTGAATATTTATTATCAAGAAAACAATTATTCTTCTGGGAATGGGCACTTAGCCTTGCAGATAAAGAATTTAGTAGAAAAGATGCTATAGAAGCTCTAGGATTTCCTCCAAGAACAGTAGAGGCAATTACAAAGAAACTGCTAGGGATGAAATACTTACAGCGTCTTGGAGAAGGCAAAGCCACTAGATATAAAGTTATTATTTAAAAGTTTTAGTATGTTTTTCGAGATTTTTTTAAATCCAGTCTTATGCACAACTTTGTTTGCAATTTTATTCGATTAAAAATTGCATTTTAGCAATAAAAAACTTACTTATTATAGGAAAATCTTGTGTTTGTTCTCATATAAAACTATTTATGGAGTGACAATGGTACATGTATTATACTTACATTTCTGATTCGAAAATTTATGCAGTTGTTTCTAACAAGATTGGTCAACAAATTCTATTGTTTAAAGATGAGAAATAAAGTAATCATCATTTCCAGTATTGCTTTTATTCTACTGTTTTTTATCAGTAGTGCATTTTTAAAAAAAGATCAGGCGGTTCATAGCGATAATGCAACTAGTAGCTTTTCAGTAAAAACTCAAGAATGTGCGCCGCAAAACCGCACTATATATTTAAATTTTTCTGGTACAGTAAATCCCTTACATAGAGCTAGCCTTGTCTCAAAAATAAGTGGTAAGATTATTGCTATTTATTTACCTGATGGTGAAAAGGTAAAAAGAGATGATGTAGTGTTAAAGATAGAAGATTATGACAGGATTGAGCAAGCTCAGAAAGCCAAAGCTTTATTAAAGCAGCGTGAAATTGAGTATGATTCCTCTCACAAACTGAATAAAAAAGGCTATGGGGCACAAATACAAGTAGAAGCAGCTTTTACTGCGTTACAAAGTGCAAAAGCTGACCTAAAAAGGCTAGAATTGGATTTAGAAAATACTGCAGTCACATCTCCTATAGATGGTTATATTGATAAAATCAATGCAAACGAAGGGGATTTTGTTAATGCTGGGCAAAAAATAGCTGACGTGGTTAATTTCGATCAAATTCTTGTAGTGTTATACGTTTCGGAAAATGAAGTAAATAAAATAGAGCTAGGCAGCACAGCTCAAATTAATTTGCTGGACGGAAAAGAATTGGCAGGTGAAGTAAGTTTTATTAGTAAAATTGCTGAGCCTAAAACTGGGTCTTATAGGGTAGAAGTAAAGGTAACTAATAATAAAATGATATCCTTGCAGGGACTAACTGCCAACGTAAGGCTACCTTCAGGCGAAAGATTTGCATATAAAGTTCCTTCTTCAGCCCTGAGCTTAAGTGACGAGGGTGCTCTTGGAATAAAGATTGTTGATGACAATAATTATGTAGTATTTGCACCAATAGAAATTGTTGATCATGAGAGCGATGGGGTTTGGATAGTAGCAAATAACGAAGATAAACCCATAAAGTTAATAGTATTGGGCCACCTATTTGTTAAGCCTGGTGATAAGGTTTAAGACATAAGATCCTTTGACCTTACCCAGAAAAAGTGGAGAGAAAGTTTGGAATGTTTTTTACAAAAAGAATGATGCATCAAATTGTTCTGGA
>NZ_CACTIU010000035.1:0-12863 GCF_902713635.1 Wolbachia endosymbiont of Cardiocondyla obscurior
GAGCATTTTGATTCATCATTCTCTTTGTGAAAAACATTCCAAACTTTCTCTCCACTTTTTCTGGGTAAGGTCAGTCAGCTACTTGGATGACAGGGGAGGGAGGTGCTACCCTGACAATCGTCATCCCGCTACGTGTTAGCGGGATCTAGAGATACCGCGAATGAATCGCGGTATGACGGTCTGCAGCGGTATGACGTAGGGCTGCACTAGCTATATCATGCATTTTATTAACCGACACTATAAACAATATCCTTACAATTATGAGATTGAACCACAACTTGCTCAAGCGTTAAGCTGCTGCGTTTAGCGTCTTTACTGTGATTTTCCCCAAGAACATTTGTTCTTTCTCGTTTTATTTCCTCAATGAATTTCCCATTAACATCTTTAGGATCAATCTCTTCTTCAGAATATATAAGGTTAGTGCAATTTGTTTTTCTATAATAATGCACGCCAAGACATATAATTGATAATGCAAGTATACCAGAACCTATAAGTAATGATAATCCTATGTTATTAGTCAAAGGGTTTTGGTAAAATTTTTGTACACCATTAACACCATGTGTTGCAAGTAGCCCTAGAGGAAACGCTATATTTGCAGCAACTACACCAGTAAATAATGCAGTAAATATTGGTCTGTCGTTAATTACTGATTTTATTTTATTAGTTCTAGTAATTACTTTTTCGTCAATGTTAGTGAAGCCTTGTTTAGCTTCCCAAGCATTAAGTACAAAATTTGAATGAGTGCCATTGCTATATTCCAGTCTTACAGATTTTATAGCTTTATCTTTTGGCTGGTGCTCCAACACCTCAGCTAAAATTTTATCCGCATCTTTTTTTTGAATGGAATGTTCTTCAGTATCTATAAATTGCCTTGTTGCAAAAAATATTGGACCAATTGCAAGCAATGCAGCAAGTGCGATAACTGGTATAGTGATATATTTTGGGCTGTTTGTAAAAAATGCAATAAATTTTGCTTTATCTTGTAAATATAATAAAGCTGCAGATATACTGAGTATAATAGCACTTGCACCAAAAATTATAAAACCCTTCTGCTGCATGGCATACTTTGCTCTTGGCAAGAATCTGTTTGTTTTTTTATTTGTTGTGCTACCTATATCAGAATTTAGTGACAAAGACTCTTCAGAGTCATCTTTGCTTTTATACGATGGTAAAGTATTTGAAGACGCACCTAAATCATCTTTTGAGTTTTGACCACCTATTTCACTGTCTAAACTCTTTTTCGAAGATTTTGTATTTGGGTTTATAACTGCATAAATATGTTCTTCTGATCCATTACCAGATAATCCTTCTAAACCTAAACTTGCTGTTTGTGATACCCAATCATGAGTCTCACCTTTTGTTTCTTCTAGGGAAGGAGGTAGTACTTCAGTACTAAGACCAAACAAATTTTTGTCTTCTTTGTCTTGTAAACCTGGAGCTTTTGGCAAAATCGGTGGTGCTCCATCACCATCTTTTTGTCGATTTACAGATGCATAAGTAGGATCCACTTCCTCATCATCTGATTCTTCATGTGACATTCCCTGCACACGTGGTACTACATTCAGTACACTTGAGATAGCATTTCCTGCTTCTTCAGGCGATGGTGGATCTTTTAGTGTTATCTTGCTATTGTCACCTGTTTGTTCGTAAGAAGTTAATTTTACTGTTGATTTTTCGACTGACCCATGCATATTCACTCCAAAGTTAATTACTATGCTGCATTGATTACGCTATAGTTATTAAGATATAGTAAATACCAATTTACGGATAATTATTAGTATAGAAATTGTCTATCAAAGATTCTTTCATTCAGAGGGTAATCTTTGTCAAAAAGCAAAGTTATTGTGTTCTCATGGTCTTTTTGTATTTTTATCTGTGATATATTATGAAACTCCTTGTAATCTGATACTACAAGTGCTGGACGGTTTTTTGTGTCGTTAATGTCAATTTGTACGATTGTATCGTTTGATATTAACGCTCCATTCCAATGCCTTGGGTAATAGCTATTGATAGAAGTGAGTGCAAGTAAATTTGAATTTAGCGGCAAGATTGGGCCACCGGCAGAGAAGTTGTATGCAGTGCTGCCTGTGGGGGTAGATAATATTACTCCGTCCCCTCTAAATTTTTCTACTTTTAGCTTATCATTAATAGTAATATTCATCTCTACTATTTGGTTCGCTTTTCTAAAAACGTATACTTCGTTTACTGCTATGTAATGATATCTCTTGCCACTTGTGTCTGTTGCTTCCATTTTTAGCAAAGTTAACTGAGTTGAAGTTGCATGCTCTATATGATCAATTAAATCTTTAAAGCATTTATTCATCAAAAACCCAACATTGCCAGTGTTTATCCCATACACATGCATGTTTTTATTTTCTATGACGTAATTGTGCAAAGTGCGTAGCATAAAGCCATCACCGCCAACAACTATCAATAGATCGATTTCGGACTTATTTTCTTCTGTTATATTGATAAAATTAAGTTTCTTTAATAGTTTAGATACTTCCTGCGATTTTGGTGATGGAGAAGCAACATAGCCTATATTTTTGTATTTATGCATGCTTCAGTAAACTCTCTAAAACTTAAAGAGGAGGAGAATTAGAAAATGCTTCCATATTTATCGTTAAACTTAGCTAATTTGCTAGTTTTACTTGCTAACCCGCTTGTCAAACTTCCAGTCCATGCAGGGTGAGTAAGAGGATCTCTATCAAGTTTTACCCTATCTCCCTCCTTTCCATAAGTGGAACGAGTTTCAAACTCTTGACCGTCTGTCATAACTATAATAATTTTATGATAATTCATTGTTGTTTATAAACTTTTAGTCAGTTAACATTCTAGTGAACTTAATTCACTAAGTCAATCATTATTCTAAAATATTGACAAAAAATAAATAAAATCTTATACTTAATAAGGAATAAGTAATAATTATCATGATTTTCGCTTTCCCTGGTCAGGGCTCTCAGTTTGTAGGAATGGGAAAGAGCTTATATAGTGAGTTTTCCGTTGCAAGACAAGTATTTAATGAAGTAGATAGCATATTGGATAGAAAGCTGTCTCATTTAATCTTCAACGGTCCTATTGAAGAATTAACCATTACAGAAAACGCTCAGCCAGCTATAATGGCAGTATCAATTGCAATGCTACGTGTTATGGAGCATGTGTTTGGCAAATCTCTTTTCACTGATCACAATGTTAAATATGTTTGTGGGCATTCAGTTGGCGAATATACAGCGCTGTGTGCTGCAGGAGCGTTAACGCTTGAGTCTGCAATCAAGCTGCTGAAAGTTCGCAGCGAAGCAATGCATGAAGCTTCACTGAAATGTAAAGGCGGAATGGTTGCGTTGCTTGGAGCAGAGATAAATGAAGTGGAAGATATATTGAAATCAGTTCAAATTGACGGAATTTGTGAAATTGCAAACGATAACGGTGGCGGACAAGTGGTTATAAGTGGCACTAGAGAAGCTCTTGAAATGTTACCCGATTTATTCAAAAACTCGAGTGTGAGGAAACTAATTAAATTACAGGTTAGTGGGCCTTTTCATTCATCTCTTATGAAACCTGCTGATGAAAAAGTTTTGGAGTTTTTGAAGGGTATTAAAATAACCCGTCCTATAGTTCCTTTGATATCAAATGTTACAGCTAAAGAGGAGAGTGATCCCAAAGTTATAAAAACTTTACTCGCCAAGCAAGTTGTAAGCAGAGTGAAATGGAGAGAAATGGTTTTGTATATGTCAAGCCGTGGCATTAACAAATTTGTTGAAATTGGCCCTAATAAAGTTTTATCTAATTTGGTCAAAAGAATTGACCAATCTATCAGTACAAAAAATATAGATAGTATTGGTGATATTGACAGCTTCTTTAATGAATCATTAGTACTAACAGCAAAAAATTTAAAAGTTGGATTAAGTTAAAACACATCTATTTGATGTCATTCCGGTGCATAACGCTGCTTAGCTGGAATGACAGAGGGTAATGCAAGAAATCAACGAACTGCCTGTCATTTCGTTTGGTTTTTTAATTCCAAGTAGCTGTAAAATAGTAGGGGCAATGTCAGATAACCTTCCGTCTCTTAGTTTTAGATTATCGCAAGACACAATAAATGGCACTTTATTTAGAGTGTGTGCTGTATGAGGTGTATTATTTTCTTCATCGAACATACATTCCACGTTACCATGGTCTGCAGTAACAATTAATGCGGTGTTGCTTGACTTTTTAACAGCATTCAGCACTTTTGCAAGACAATCATCTACAGCTAGCACAGCTTTCTCGGCTGCTTTTATATTACCTGTATGCCCTACCATGTCAGGATTAGCGTAATTTACAACTATCAGTGCAAATTCTTGGGAATGAATTTTTTCTACAAGCTTTTCTGTGAGCTCGAAGGCTGACATTTCGGGCTGCAAATCGTAAGTTTGAACTTTTGGTGAGGGAATGAGTATTCTTTCTTCGCCAGAGAAAGGTTCTTCTTTTCCACAATTGAAAAAGAAAGTCACATGAGCGTATTTCTCGGTTTCGGCGATACGTAATTGTTGCAATTTATTGTCTGCTATTGTTTGTCCTAGAGTATCAGCGAAAGAAGTAGGAGGAAAAATATGAGGAATTTTGAGATCTTCTTTATATTTCATCATGCTTAGAATTGAAGAGAGTTTTGCTACCTCAATATAGTCTGTTTTGCCTAGCAAAATACTTGCTAATTGTATCATTCGATCAGCACGAAAGTTAGCCAACAGCACTCCATCTTCTGGTTTTATACCTTGATAGTCACCTATTACTGCGGGCCTGATAAACTCATCAGTTATGTTATTCTGATAATTTTCATCAATCAACGATACTGCATTATCATGACAAGGTGCCTTTGCAAATGCGATAGCCTCATAAGCTTCGATTGTTCTCTTCCACCTGTTGTCACGGTCCATAGCATAGTAACGCCCAGAAACAGTAGCAATTCTTGTGTCATTTCCCTTTATACTCTTTGTAAATTCTTGAATGCATTTTTTTCCTGAATTTGGCAATGTGTCTCTGCCATCTAAAAATGCATGTATCACCACTTTTATTCCATGCTGTGATATTTTATTTGCTAAAGTTGAAATATGCTTTTGATGCGAATGAACACCGCCATCTGACACTAATCCCATTATATGGCATACTCCGTTCTTACTTTTTAGATTACTAATAAAACTTTGTAGATTTACATTGTTTTCTATTGTTCCAATCTCTTGATTAATGCGCTGAAGGCTTTGCATTACTACTCTACCACTGCCAATATTCATATGGCCAACTTCTGAATTACCTATTTGACCACCAGGTAACCCCACATCAGCTCCACAGGCGGATAAACTGCATTTTGGATAATTAGAGCTAATATATTGCCAACAGGGTGGATTTGCGTTGCTGATAGCGTTGTATTTATTATTCTCTATTCCATTTCCCCAGCCATCTAGTATACATAAAACCACTGATTTAATGTTCATATAAAATCAACACTAGAATTTCACAGAGAAACGCTCCCCGGGCCGGATTCGAACCAGCGACCAATTGGTTAACAGCCAACTGCTCTACCACTGAGCTACCGAGGAATAAACCGTTTTTAATTTACCATGTTGAACGTTGGTTGTAAACGTTTTTTGTGTAGACTTTAAGTCCAACTGGTCACAGAAACGAAAAAACTTACTTGACAAACTCCGCCAGCCCCCTTATTGTAGTATTAAGGGTATTTCTGACTCAAAACTTGTTTTTGATCCGCGCGGGTTCAATAACAAAAATTCAGTAAAAAACTTGGAGTATCTATTGGCGGATTACATAAAATTATAGCGGCTGCATGTCTTTTTAATTTTTTCTACATTCAGCCAAATCGCGCTTATTTTAAGCGTTAGCACATTATTACAGCGCCAATTTAAAGTATTAGAGGGTCAAAACTCGCACCACGGGGCTTCTTTGCCTTTTTTTTTATTTGGTAAATTTTTTAACGTTTGTGGCTAAGCGACAGCCGTCATCCCGCTGCTTGTTAGCGGGATCTATGTTGAGAGATACCGCGGCGGTATGACGGTTTGTGGCGGTATGACGATAAGACACAAAGCCTAATGGAAAAAACTGCGAACGCCAGTGAAAAACATAGCAATTTTATTTTCATTTGCAGCTTTTATCACATCTTGATCTTTTAGCGAGCCACCGGGCTGAATTATAGCTGTAATTCCATGTTTTGTGCTTTCTACTATGCTATCTGGAAATGGGAAAAATGCATCTGAAGCAAGCACCGCACCTTTACATTTTTCACCTGCTTTTTTCACTGCAATGTTCACACTATCTATTCTGCTTGTTTGCCCTGCGCCGATGCCAATAGCACAACCATCTTTTGCTATAACTATTGCGTTGGATTTCACATGCTTACATATTTTCCAGGCAAAAATAAGATCTTTTTTTTCTTTGTCTGTTGCAGTGCATTCTGTTACTTGTTCTGCTTTTATTGTGTGGTCATTATTTTCTTGCACCAAAAACCCACCAACAACATTTTTAGTTTGGTATTTCACATTTTGTTGAAAAGATTTATGAATAATCACTCTTAAATTTTTCTTTCTTTGTAAAATTTTTAGTGCCTCATTGTTTACCGATGGTGCTATCACTACTTCTAAAAATATCTCGTTTAATTTTTCCGCTAGCTTTAAATCTATCTCCCGGTTTAAGGCAACTATACCACCAAAACTGCTTACTTCATCGCACGATAGAGCTTTTTCATATGCCTCCAAAGCATTATTACCAATAGCAGCGCCACATGGGTTATTATGCTTGATTATCACTGCTGCAGGTTCTTCGAATTCAGAAGTTATGTTAAGTGCGGATTCTATATCTACTATATTATTATAACTCAACTCTTTTCCATGTAGTTTTTCCAACGGATATTCTGTAAATTGATTACTATAAAATGCAGCTTTTTGATGGGGATTTTCACCATACCTGAGTTCTTGTACTTTATGCCCGTATAGAGCAAAAAACTCTGGTAACTCATTATTTTTACTCTGGGATAAAAACCAACTGTGAATATTAGAATCGTAGTGTGCAGTGAGAGCAAATGCTTTGGTTGCTAAGTGTTTTCTATATTCCAATGTTGTTTCATTGTTATTTTTTATCATCTCAGCTTTTAGTGCTTCGTAGTCTTGAATGCTAGAAATAACTGAAGTAAAACGAAAGTTTTTTGCTGCAGCTCTAATTAACGCCACTCCGCCGATATCAATTTGTTCTATAATTTGCTCTTCATTTGAGCCGCTACTTACTGTCTCCCAAAATGGGTATAGGTTAGTTATAAGCAGGTCTATTGGCTCAACACCTAGATCTTGCACTTCCTTTTTGTGCTTTTCTCGATCATAAAGTATTCCTCCATGAATTTTAGGGTGTAAAGTTTTCACTCTACCACCCAGTATCTCTGGAAATTGTGTGTAATCTGAGACCTCTTGTGTTTTTATTCCTGCACTAGATAGCACTTTATAAGTATTTCCTGTTGAAAGAATTTCTATTTGTTGCTGCATTAAAAACGATGCAAGATCAATTATATTCGTTTTATCATATACCGATATTAAAGCTCTTTTGATTTTCATTTTTGTACAGAAAATTTTATAAGATTATATCTAAGAAAAGGAAATTTAGCTATTACATTTCTACACTAATTTAAAGCAGCCTATTCTATAAATTTTTTTACCATGCTTGATTTCAAGCCACGAATAAAATCTTCAATACTGCAAGGATTTCTCCCTTCCATTTGTACAACTTTAGGAATTAAAGTGCCACCTTTTAAACTTATGTGCATATTATCGTTAACAATCTTACCTTGTTCTGAAGCGAGAGCTTCAAAGTCAGCATCAAGTATCCTGATACGTTTATTTTCTATCTTAATGAATGCTTTTGGGTAAAACGCTTTAACCTTTCTATAAGCAACTTCACAGGCATCACTTGCATAAATTTTATAGTCTTCCACTTTGTCAGCGTAACATGCATCATTATCGTTCTGCTCTATAGGAACCTGTTTTTCAATTTCATTTAACACCTCAAGCAGTAAATCACTGCCTAATTCAGACAATTTATCATGCAATGTCTTGTAATTATCGTTCTTTTCGATAAGAAATTTTTCCTGTTTTAAAATAGGGCCGGAATCTAATCCTTCATCCAATTGCATAATGCTAACCCCGGTTTCTTGATCTCCTGCTAAAATTGTGTGCTGTATCGGGGCTGCACCACGCCACCTTGGTAGTAATGAAGGATGAATATTAATACAACCATATTTAGGAATATTCAAAATTTCTCGTGGAAGTATCAATCCATACGCGGCAACAACTGCAACGTCTGGTTTGAAATTTCTAAATTTTCCTTGCTCTGCCGAAAACTTTAGAGAGATAGGAGTACATACCTCTATGTTACTTTCTTCAGCGATAACATGTACTGGAGATTTCGTTGGCTTCTGTCCACGCCCTGAAGGTTTTGGAGCCTTGGTGTATACTGCCACCACTTCGCTCTTTGATTTCAGTAACAAGCTCAGAGAATTAACAGCAAATCCTGGTGATCCCATGAAAATAATTCTCATGGTGTTTTTGCTTTAAGAATTCTCCGCTAATTTACCACTTACAGTTTCTACTAATTTGGCAAAATCATCCTTATAATTAACTGCCATCTCAGCAAGAATTTTTCTATTTAAATCAATGCCGGCAAGTGTAAGACCATGCATAAACCTACCATAAGTAAGCCCATGCTCTCTTGCTGCTGCATTAATACGTATTATCCATAAGCTACGGAAATCACGTTTACGGGTTCTTCTGTCTCTGTAAGCATATTGCAGTGCTTTTTCAACTCTTTGTAATGCAATTCTATAACAGCTTTTTGCACGTCCTCTATAACCCTTTGCCAGTTTCAATATTTTTTTATGACGAGCGTGAGTAGTGACTCCACGTTTTACCCGAGCCATTTTATTTTACCTCCATTTTGTTAAATACCGTAAGGCATATGAAGCTTAACTATACGCGAGTCAGATTTACCAAGAATCGTTGTACCGCGCTGATTACGAATATTAGATTTACTTCTCTTTACCATGCCATGCCTTTTGCCTGACTGAGTAGAAATAACTTTACCCTTAGCTGTAAGGTGAAAGCGCTTTTTCACAGAAGATTTGGTTTTTAATTTTATTTTCTTCATATTCCAAATAAATTTACAAGCACTACTATTGAGTTCTTTAATAGTAATTAAGCATTAGTATAAATAATTTTATTAAAGAATCAAATTAAAATTGTATATTAAAGGAGTTTAAAAGTAATTACGCCCAATATGTGTGTTATACCTTCTTTATTCCCAAGTGGCAACAATACTTGCCTCATTTTAACACTTTCACTTTCTTCCTCTTCATTGATCGGGCATTTACTCTCTATTACAGTATCAAGTTTATCAATAACTGCATCTATTTTATATAGTCGCAAAAATGGTGCATCAATTGCATACTTATTATCAATGCGCGTCTTTTTCTCAAAACCATAGAATTCAACAGCCTTTTCTCCTGCATTTTCACAAATATAACCTTGATCCTTGACTTCAATGACAAAACAATGCTGCCATGATTCCATTATTTCTGCAGTGTCTATTTCATGCCTTTCTGGCCAATCTCTGTCTGATCCTTTTATGTCATTCCAGTGTTGAGTCACCACATTTGCTATTCTTTTTTCTTTGCCTACATAAATTTCCATTCCAATTTCCACATATAAAACACAGATATGAGGTAAATTTATCGTGAATATATTGATTTTTTCTTACCACAAGGTGCATGTCACTAGAAGTTCTGAGATCTAGAGAGTGGTATTGATTTTATTTCCATTACAACTTATTATTTATAGATAACCTCAATAAAAACGATGAAGCTAAACGAAATCAGAGAAAGATTTATAAAATTTTTTGTAAATAATGACCACGAGCAGGTTTCTTCTTCTCCTTTGATTCCAGAACATGACCCAACGCTCATGTTCACAAATGCTGGTATGGTGCAGTTTAAAAATATTTTTACTGGTGCTCAAAAAACTGAAATGAAACGTGCTGTCTCAAGTCAAAAGTGCCTAAGAGCAGGCGGTAAACACAATGATCTGGAAAATGTTGGCTATACAACTCGGCATCACACATTTTTTGAAATGCTCGGAAATTTTAGCTTCGGTGATTACTTTAAGGAAACTGCGATAGAATTTGCGTGGGAATTTATCACTAAAGAGTTATCTCTTGATAAAAACAGACTATCCATAACCGTCTACCATACTGATGATGAGGCGTACGAGATTTGGCGTAAGATAAGTGGCTTTTCAAGTGATAAAATCATAAGAATTACAACGGATGATAACTTTTGGAGTATGGGAAGCACTGGTCCGTGCGGTCCATGTTCTGAAATTTTTTATGACCATGGGAGTCCTAATTTACAAGAGGGCGATAGAATTGTTGAAATCTGGAATCTGGTATTCATGGAGTTTAACAAAGATGAAGAAGGTAATTTACACAAATTGCCAAAAAAATGCATCGATACTGGAATGGGCCTTGAAAGAATAGCGGCTGTTATGCAAAACGTCCATGATAACTATGATATTGATCTATTTTCTGCTCTGATAAGTAAATCACAAGAGTACTGTGGAAGAACGGAAAATAAAATAGCGCATAAGATCATAGCAGATCATCTTCGCGCGGCTGCATTTCTCATCGCAGAAGGAGTGCTTCCTGGAAATGAGGGCAGGAATTACGTATTACGCAGATTAATTAGGAGAGCCACACGTTATATTCACCTGCTTGGATATAATGATTCCCTACTCCATCGTATTTTTCCAGTGTTGATAGATAGCACGAGTTCGGCTTATATGGGAGCTGAATTAGTCAGAGCTAAAAGCTTAATAGAAACGACGTTAAAATCAGAGGAAGAAAACTTTAAAGACACTTTGATGAAAGGCATTAGTCTATTGGAAAAATTCACTGCAGATTTAAAACCAGGTGACACTCTGCCTGGAGAATTAGCGTTTAAGCTATATGATACTTATGGATTTCCTTTGGATATTACACTTGATATTTTAAAAGAGAAAAAAATAAATTTTGACCAGAAGGGTTTTGATGATGCAATGGGAGAACAAAAAGAGAGAGCACGTGCTAAATGGGCTGGATCTGGTGAAAAATCTGTTGAGCAAGTATGGTTTGATTTGATCAATAAATTTGGCAAAACAAAATTTGTTGGTTATGAGTTCAATGAAGTAAGTGATGCGAAAATACTAGCTATAGTTTCCTCTAAAAATGAAGTAATTGATTCTGCAAAGGAGGGAGAAAAGATAACCATTATACTTGATAAAACACCTTTTTATGGCGAGTCAGGTGGACAAGTGGGAGATACTGGCAGTCTGATCAAACCTGGTAGAAGTATTATTATAGTCGAGAATACCAATAAGGTTAATGACCTATATTTGCACAGATGCATAGTTAAATTCGGTTCAATTTGTAAAGGTGACACAGTTGCAGCAAGCATTGACAAGGAAAGAAGGCAAACCTTAAGAAGAAATCATTCAGCTACACATCTTCTGCACTTTACACTCAGAAAAATTCTAGGTGATCATGTCACTCAAAAAGGTTCCCTAGTTGCACCAGATAGACTGAGATTCGACTTCAGCCATAACACTCAAATGACTCAAGATCAGTTGTTTTGGGTAGAGGATATGGTAAACTCTCTAATCAGAGAAAATCTTTCCGCATCTACAAAAATTCAAAGCATGAATCAGGCAATAGACGAAGGAGCTATGGCGTTATTCGGCGAAAAATATAGCGATCAAGTAAGAGTAGTGAAGATTGGAGATTCAAGGGAACTGTGTGGTGGCACGCACGTTGAACATACTGGAGAAATCGGTTTATTTAAGATAGTAACAGAGAGTTCTGTTGCTTTTGGAGTGAGAAGAATTGAAGCTTTAACTGGTCAGGAAGCAATCAATTATGTACGTGATAATGAAATTAACTTAAAAAAAGTTGCAGAATTCGTAAAAGCGCCAGTGAGTGAAATAACAAGCAGATTAAGTATTTTAAGTCAAGAACACAAAAAATCCGAAACCAAAATAAAAAACCTATATAAAAAGCTTGTGAGTGCAGAGAATATAAAAAGCACCGAAATAAATGGAATAAATTTTATAAGCCACACTTTCACTGATATTCCAGCAAATGTAATAAGAGAGTTTGTTTTGCAGCAACAAAAACCAAAAACGATAATAGCTTTCACGGCAACAGAAAAAGATAAAACAGTCTTGATTATTAAAGTAAGTAAAGACTTAATCAATAAGATTAGCGCAAAAGAACTAATATCCATAGCAGTTGAAAAGAACTGTGGTGGGAATGCTGAATTTGCACAAACAGGCTGTGATAGCAATAAAATAGATGATGCCATTACAGCCATTTATAGCAAAATAGCAGCTTCTAAGCACTCTACGTCATACCACCACGAACCGTCATACCGCCGCGGCGCTAACAAGCAGCGGGATACTTAACCATCGTCTACACCGTCATACCGCGATTCATTCGCGGTATCTCTTAGCATAGATCCCGCTAACAGGTAGCGGGATGACGGTTGTCAGGCTAGCTGTCATCCAAGTAGCTCGACTACTTGGATCCAGGAAAAAGAATGGTGTCATGAAAGTAGCTGACACTGATTCCTTTATGATGGTGTCATCCCAGTGCCCAGACACTGGGATCCAGGAAACTTAATTGCAAGTAATGCATTGGATTTGGTGAGTATGGGTTTTGCGTTATAGAATGAAGCACTTTTGGTGAATTTATAAAGAAAGCTGGATCCCAGTGTCAAGCACTGGGATGACAAGGTATAAACCTTATCGTCA
>NZ_CACTIU010000036.1:0-12342 GCF_902713635.1 Wolbachia endosymbiont of Cardiocondyla obscurior
AAATATACAGACTTACAACTTTTGGTTGGTAATACCATAATGGAAATTTATCATTCATTTTAGAAAATACTATAGATTACTAATTTAATAAAAGCTAGTGAAATAAGTGCCATACCGCCACGGTATCTCCAGATTCCGCTAACAAGCAGCGAGATGACGAGTTTAAGTTCTCATTGGCATTACTACATATAATGCACTTGAATCGTCTTCATCAGTGATAATTGTAGCACTATTACCATCGGCCAAGCTAAACTTACATTTATTTTTTATGCAGGATAGAACATCAAGTAAATAACGCGAGTTGAACCCTATTTCTATAGGGGCTTCATTGTAGTCCACTTCTATGGATTCAGTTGCATCACTGCACTCTTGGGAGTTTGAATGCAGAGTTAGTAGCTTTTCTTGTAGTGAGAATTTAATGGATTTTACTTTATCAGATACAACAACGGAAACTCGATCTATAACATCTGAAAGTTTTTTACTTTCAATAATCATATGCTTATCTTGAGATGCTGGAATAACTGCTTTATAATTTGGAAAAGTTCCATCTATTAATTTTGATATTAGAATATATTCACCGCATGTAAACTTGATTTTTCTGTCTGAGAGTTTTACTTTAATTTCATTACAATCGTCCAATATTTTTAACAGCTCCATAACAGTTTTACGTGGAATGATCACACCAAATTCGCCATTGATGTTCCCAGGCTTTGGCCTCTTTATACATGATAAACGATGGCCATCAGTTGCAACGCAGTACAGAAATTGCTCATCTGTATGTAGATATATTCCATTTAAATTATACCTTGTATCATCTAGTGATACAGCAAATTTTGTTTTAGTTAATAAGTCTATCAGGTCTGTATTTAGTAGAGTAAAATCATGTTTATAATTGTCTTCTTCAAGAGCAGGAAAGCTGCTTGAAACTACATTCGGTAAAGAAAAGTTTGCATTTCCGCAAGACATCAATAATTTTCCTTGGTTATTTACTTCAAAATTGACATCCAAATCAGCGGGTAACTTCTTCACTATGTCATGTAAAGTATGCGCTGAAATTTTTACTTCTCCTTCTGTTAATACGGTTGCAGCAAGTGAGGCAAACATTGAAATGTCAAGATCAGTTGCCATTAATTTTATGCTGCCGTGTTGTGCTTTGATATTTATACACGCCAAAACATCTATTGCATTACGCCTTTCAACCACTCCACTTACTCTGGATAATGTATTTAAAAGACTTGTGCGGCTCACGCTAAAACGCATCTGCTCGCACACAGAATTTTGCTTTTTGATTTCTGTATCTACACCTGCAACCTCTGACATTGCTAACTCTCAAAAATATATTTTAAATGATATCCACATCCCATATAAAGTAAAGTGCTATTTATCGAAAGGGCAGTCTGTTTTATACTACAACTGGAAAATTACCTATTCTGTTACAATAATTTACTTTGTATGGCATAAATCATGCATTTTTTGATACGCTTTTTGAAAACCAAGTAGGGAATAAGTATCATCAATGGTCACTGTTTTTGTTTTTCCATTAACTACCATTGATAATCCCTGCTTCATTTTTAGAATGAGATCTTGATCTATTTTTGTATGCTCTGCCCACGCAAAACTTCCCTGTATTATGGGCAGTGTATATTTAATTTTTTTGTCGATATTGAGAGCTACAGGCTCCTTATCATACTGAAAACCAGAGGTAACGCTTACCTCATCTGCTTTTTTATCAACATAACTAACCATTACATACGGCTTGCGATTGGTTGTATAATATTCGCTTTTTTTTTTAGGATAGGATACAATATAACATACTTTCTCTCCATCTTCCAATGCAGTATACACGAGCCAATCTTTATATTTTTCCTTCAATTGTACATCACTAACCGATGCAAAAGCGCCTATCGAAAAAAATATTAGAAATATAAAAAAACTACGCATGCAAACCAAATTTCAAACTTTCAGATTGTATATATTGTTTTACCTTAGCCATCGCCTGCTCAGCCAACTGCCTTATTCTTTCTCTTGAAACACAATATTTTTTACTAAGTTCATCCAGAGTTTGAATGTTTTCAGACAAATATCTACTGATAAAAATGTCTCTTGCCCTTTCGTTGAGGCTCGCTAGTGCATTGTTTAAAATTGTTTCTTTTAATTCTTTTTCTTCATGATTCTGATAGGTTACTTCTTGACTAACCAAGTTACATGGGATCATATCTTGTAGCTCCCTTTTAGAGTCATCACCTATTTTTATGCAATCGTTTAGCGACTGATCCTTACAAGCCATACGGTAATTCATCTGCAGAACGTCTCCTTCGGATACAGAAAGCTCATTAGATATTGCTTTTATTTCTTCATTATTTAAGGTTTCCCTGTTTGTATACTGTAAAATTCTTTTTTTTATTTTACGTAAACTAAAAAACAATCTTCTTTGTGCTTGCGTTGTGCCTATTTTCACAAACGACCAAGATTTCAATATAAAGTCTTTTATTGAAGCTTCAATCCACCACACCGCATAAGTTGAAAAACGAAACCCTAAATCAGGATTAAACTTTTTCACTGCATGCATTAAACCCATATTTCCTTCCATGACCAGGTCCATCAACAATAGTCCATAATTTTTGAATTTCATTGCAATTTTCACTACCAAATTCAAATGGCTGGTAATCAATTTATGAGCAGAAGAAACATCCTTATATTGGTTCCAATTTTTTGCTAATCGTACCTCTTCCTCTTGAGACAGCATAGGAAATTTTTGCACCCTAGCAATATATTGCATGAGATTGGTTCTGCTATCGACACATAAGCTTGCCATTGGGGTCAACATAACAACTTAAATTAAAACTTCATGCATATAATATATTGATTTTCCAGCAAAAATTCAAGCTTTGATTTGAAAAAAGTACAAATTTTTCATCTAATTTCTTGGAGACAGTAGGCCGCAGTGTTAGCTAATTGGATAACATTATGTAACTTTAGATGATATTCTACCAGTACAATGGTAAACGTTACAGCTTAAACACATAGCAAATAGTGTTATTCCAGTGCCTTGACACTGGAATCCACATTTCTTTTTTCTAGATCCCAGTGTCATGCTACTTGGATGACAAGAAAAACCCCACTGGGATAACAAGACTGAGATAGACTAGAAATTAAACGCTACTCCAGCTTCTGCACCAACAGTGCTGTAAAGAACTTTGAGTTCCCCTTTGTCTTTGCCTGCAGCAGCATCTTTATCAAAATGAGCACCAAAAGAACCGAAATAACGAGCTCCAGCATAAAGTTTGACTTCCGGAGTTACATCATAACTAACACCAGCTTTTACTTGACCAGCAAAACCAAATTTACTTTTTTGATCATTCACAGCGTCTTTCAAAGGAGTGCTAATATACGCTGCACCAACACCAACACCAATATATGGAGTGATAGGCATATCTTCAATTGCTATATCGTAATAAACGTTAACTAGTCCTGAAATTGCTGTTACACTGTCTGCAATAGTATCTGGCATAAATCTTGCATCTGTAACATTATTTTTGTTTAGGTATGAATAAACTCCTTCAACATCAACCCTGATGTCGTCCATTTTGTAACCAAACGCACCACCACCAGCTAGAAAAGACGCTTTTAATGGACTGTAATCACTATTGTCTTTCGTATAGGTAATACCATCAACTTTTGTGAAAAGAGGTAAAATTTCACCGTTGTATTGCAAACGAATATAGTAACTAGTTTCTTCATCACTTATTGGACCAACAGGATCTGAAAAAGCAGAGTTTGATAAACTTAGCAACGTTGCTAAAGCGGCTGCTGAAAAAAACTTTTTATAATGCATAATTGTCCTCGTAAAAAAATTAAAATTCCACTTTAGCAGTCTAAGTAACAACTAAAGTTAAGTCAAGTGCTAACTTAATAACACAAAATATTCTACATTTTAACTAATTTTTAGGAGAAGACAAAGATTTTATTAATGAATAAATACGACTTTTGATTTTTTGGTATAGCTAACACAGGTAAGATTTACTATCGAAAGACCTCGTCATCTCGCTGCTTGTTAGCGGATGAGAAATCCACAACTGTACGAACATTGCAATTTGGGCCTACCAGGAGGGCAATGCCTCTTATCCAAGTACCATCTTCTTGTCATCCCAGTCTGGGATCCAGGAATTTTATTAAGTTGGTAAGCATAAAAGTAGCCGTTTTATGTTAAAACACAATGTTCTTGATGAGATTACGGCAAGGCTGGATTCCAGACTGGAATGACATCGTTTACTATGTGCCATATTGCAATGTTTGTACAGTTGTGGAATGAATCACGGTATGACGTAGGGCTATGCTAGTATAGGTACATTATATGAAGAAGTACTAGCGTTGGGAATATTAGAAAAAAAATACTTACACTAAAAGAAACTTCAGTAGTAAATTCAAAAAGGAAGTTTAAACCCAGATGGTAAACCCATCATACCTGCAAGATCAGAAGTTGCATTCGCCATATCTTCTTCTGCTTTTTTAACGGCATCATTAAACGCTGCTGTTACTAAATCCTCTACTATATCTTTTTCCTCATTTCTCATAAGTTCTAAGTCTATGTTCACCTTTTTAGCTTTATAGCTACCTATTTTTATGACTTCCACTAATACAGAAACTTTGCCACCACCAGAAATACCTTGAAACTCTTTTCCAACATATTTTTCTTGAGCTTCTGCAAGCTTTTTTTGCATCTCTTGCGCTTGTTTCATTATTTGACTAAAATCCACAACTTACTCCTTATTTTCTATATTAACTACTTTTGCACCTTTAAACGTGTCAAGGATATCCTTAACTGCAGGTGCATAATTTAAATTACTCACTTCCCTGTTTATATAACCTGTATCAACTGCAATAACCCACTCTTGCTGAGTCACCTGGTTTAAGTAATTTTTTAAATCATTGCAAAAATTACTATCCAACTTAGATACAGCTTTTAATTTTAAATATCCAGGTTTACAATCTATTAATTGTAGATTATTACACAGTTGTTTGTAAAGATAAATTTGGTTACTTCGCCTTAATAGTTGCAAAATCTTATCAAAATCGTAATTTTGTTGTTTATTTTCCACATGGATCCCAGTGTCACGCACTGGGATGACAGAGTGGGGTTGTTGTTTACTTTCCACATATTTTTTTGGATCCGAGTAGTCAGCTACTTGGATGACAGAGGGGGAAGGTGCAACAGGTCTGCCCTGTCTATTTCCTTGCTCTACATTCTGTGAAAGAACTTTTTTGATCACCTGTTCCGGAGAAGGCAGATCAGAAAGATAACAGAGGCTAATTAACATCATTTCAGCAGCAACATCGTTGCATGTTGAAGTTTTTATATCTTGAATACCTTTAAGCAACATCTTCCACAATCTCGAAAAAAATATTAAAGATCTCTTTATACTTAAATCTTTTATCCTATTCTTTTCATGCTCTGTAACTGCATTATCAATCTCTTTTGTAATCAAAAAACGGCATACTAACTGAATTGTTTGCAATAGACCTTCAAAAATACTAAGTGGGTTTGCTGTTTTTACCGCCTTGTCAAACACTGATAGAGCTTTCTGTAAATCACCTTCTAATATTGCCCCTAATAGATCGAATATAATATCTTTATCCACTAGGCCAAGTATGTCTGTCACATTTTTAGTGGATATTGCACCATCTTTGCTATATAGCACTGCTTGATTCATCAAAAACAAGGCGTTACGCATTGAATTTCCAGAGTGTCGTGCAATTAATTCTAATGCTCCCTTTTCAATGGAATAACTCTCTTTTTGTGCAACATCATTTAAACGTTCCACTATTTTAGCTACAGGAATGTTGTGTAAATCAAATCTTTGACAACGTGCAATAATAGTTATTGGTATCTTTTTTATTTCCGTAGTTGCTAAAATGAACTTTACACTAGATGGTGGCTCTTCTAGGGTTTTAAGTAATGCGTTAAATGCACTGCTAGATAGCATGTGTACTTCATCTATAATGTAGACTTTGAATTTAGAGCTTATAGGTGAATAGCAAATATCTCCCAGGATTACTTTAATATCGTCAATGCTAGTGTGACTTGCTGCATCGATTTCAATTACATCTGGATGGCTTGAATTTTTTATTGCTAGACAATTTTCACATGATCCGCAAGGTTCAAAAATTGGCCCCAGGGAACAATTCAAACATAAAGCTATTATCCTTGCAGTGGTGGTTTTACCAACTCCACTACTACCAGAGAGCAGTATAGATTGTGGGATTTTGTTTAAAATAAAAGCATTTTCTAATACACGCACTAATATATCTTGACCTACTAGATCTTTGAAGCTACTAGGACGATGTTTTAATGCTATATTCATAGCCTCGGATAAAACAAATAATGAAATAGGTATGCAACCCAAAAAGGTTCTGATATGGCTGCTTCATTTCTGATCTGA
Organism: Wolbachia endosymbiont of Cardiocondyla obscurior; assembly: GCF_902713635.1. NCBI lineage: Bacteria > Pseudomonadati > Pseudomonadota > Alphaproteobacteria > Rickettsiales > Anaplasmataceae > Wolbachia > Wolbachia endosymbiont of Cardiocondyla obscurior. Next base: position 6,441 of record NZ_CACTIU010000036.1, read on the forward strand.
CCAAATTACAGAGTTTTTGCCTGCATACCTTATAAAATATTATACTTTTTTTTTTATTTAGCAAGGTATATCCTATATTAGCTCTATAATTTGATATGTTAAATTTTTTACAGTGCTATTTTGAAGTAAATAAAAAGTTAGTTGTCATGCAAGTCACTACAAGATTGTCACTCCAATGTTTATTTATGTCATTTCAGCGCTTATTTATGTCATCCCAGTGCCTAGGCATACAGCTGTATGAATGTTGTGATATAAGAGCAATTTTTACCGAAAAGGATGTCATCCCAGTGCTTGACTACTTGGATCCAGAAAACTTAACTGTAAATGAGCGCACTAGGCAATTGTATAACAAGAACTGGATTCCAGTGTCAGCTACTTGCATGACACTACCTGCTACGCAAACTTCTGTGGACTACAAAGAAAGTTCGTACAGTTGTAGGTCAAGCCATAGAGTAACAAAAAAAGGATATTGGTATAACAAAAGAGGAACATTATGATTTTATATCATTTTCCTCTTTGTCCATTTTCACGAAAAGTTAGAGCTTTTCTAAAAGAAAAAAAATTAGGCTGTGATCTAGTGTATGAAAATCCGTGGGAAAAGCGGAATGAATTTATGGAGATCAATCCAACCGGGCAAGTACCAGTGTTAATAGATAATAACTTTGTAATAGCGGATAGTAATGCCATTTGTGAATATATAGAAGAGACTTACAATAGCGACGTCAAATTACTTGGTTCATCCACTATTATTAAGTCTAAAATACGCGCTCTAATCAATTGGTTCGATAACAAATTTTACAATGAAGTTACTAAGTATATTATGAATGAAAAAGTAATTACTAACCGCAGCCCTGACTCTAGATTTCTTCATGCAGCTCAGCATAACCTGCCTTGCCATATGGAATACATCGAACACTTAATTAACAAGAACGTTTGGCTTGCAACTGATAAGTTCACTTTAGCTGATATTACTTTAGCATCGCATATTTCCGTAATGGATTATGTAAGTAGTTTTCCATGGGAAAAAAGTAAAATTTTAAAAGAATGGTACTCCATTGTTAAATCAAAGCCTTGTTTTCGTGAGATATTATTAGAGAGGATTTCTGGTTTAATCCCTCCTAAACATTATGCTGACCTTGATTTTTAACTTATGTTAGCTTTAAAGCTACAGTCATTCCTTCATCAGTTGGAATCAATATAGAGAAATATTTTTTTTCATCTGATAATCTATTATTAAACTCCCTCATGGCATGCCATGATTTTTCTGATACTTCTTTTGGAGGCGATTCTAAAAATACTGTGTTAAACAGTAGAGTGTTATCTGCAACGATTAGCCCATCTTGTTTAATGTATGACTCTGCCCAATCTAAATACTTAGGATAACTACTTTTGTCAGCATCAATAAATATCATGTCAAATGGTGCTTTTGCTGATAATTCATTAATTTTTTCCAGTGCATCGCCTTCTATTAGAGTAATTTTATCACTTAGATTAAAAGCACTAAAATTTTTTTTTGCTATTCTTGAGTGTTGAGGATTATTTTCTATTGTATATATATGACCGTCTTTTAGTAGAGCTTTTGCCATGCAAATCGACGAGTAACCGTATAACGTGCCAATCTCAACAATACTTTTGATTTTTTGGATTTTTATAAATAAACTTAATAGCTTTCCTTCTTCAGGGCCAATTTGAATATGTTGCTTTTTTTCAAGAATACAATATTCTTCTATTTTTTTATATTCTTTTGCAAATAGATTTCTTATGTATGACAATTTTATACTAAAATTATTACGCATATATTATAAATTAGGGAGACTTAATTCATACACAATTTATAAATATAATAATATAGTTTAAAATAATAAAAACATTTATTTTAAGTTATTATTTCATAGTATAAAATTTTAAGTGACAAAAATTATTATATATCGTACTATAGTTAACTAGTATAATAAACAGTCGATTATTATGCTAGAATTAAAGGGATTGTTTATGCGCATTTCTCTTTTTAAAATATAATTTTTATAATCAATTAGAGGGGGTTATATGTCTTATACTATTGCTGGTGAAGTTGAAACGTTAAACAAAAAATCTAACAAGAATGAAGGGGTTATGTTACTACATAATCCAGCTTATCGTGAAAAGTATAAAGAACGTTTTGATGAAGCTCAGAGAAAAGTTATGGATATGGTTCAGTTTTATGATGGGACAATAGTATTAATAGAGAATAAAATCGCTATGTATTACTACACTTGGCACAGTAAAAAAAGAGAGTTTGAGCGTAAAAAACAACAAACAGTAGTGAAAAACAATGACTCAGCATAGAGTCTTTTATATGGTAAGCTACAGTGGTATTACTTCACTATAGCTTTTCCATATAATTTATCTATCACATTAGTGAAATATTTCAGCTCTTTATACCCTCCATGTTTAACTTTATTATGCTCTATATATGATTTATCATCGTTAAGCTTGATGAAAAATATTGGAGTGGCTGTGATACCAAGTTTATTAATTGCCAGTGATTTATCATTTACGATTTTATCCATTATTTTCTTATCATTAATGCATTGGTTAAATGCATCTTGCTTTAAGTTGCTTAGTGCAGCAATTCTTTGTAGTAAAGTCAAATCACTTAAATTGTAGTAATTCCACGAATCTATTGAGTTAAAAACAGCTTTGTTAAAATTAAAGTAGTCTTCTTGTTTTTCGTAGCAATGACTTAGCATTGCAGCCTTTAGCCCTCTGTAATCCAAAGGAAAATGACGAAATATATATAACATCTTACCTGTGTCTATATATTTCTCTTTAATTTTAGGAAAAACATTCCTATGAAAAAGAGAGCAGTGATAACAAGTTAATGAAGCATATTCTATCATTAGAATTGGTGCTTTTGGATCTCCTAATAATTTATCATTAGGTAATGGCGATAATAGCTCATTTGATGTTATTTCATTGGGTTTTTTTTGAATGTATTGGTTATCGGATAAATCTTGCTTAACAACTGCATAAGAATTAACACTTATGAAAATTAATAAAAACAATAGTCTAAAAATCATTACAATATAAACACTTAACTTACTAAAAAAAATTATACATTTATATTAATAATGTCAAGATAACTTTTGTTTAGCAAGGCTTTCAGCCCTATCTTTAAATGCAGCAATTATTTTACTTTGTGTATACTTATATACTGAGTTTAATAAAGTGGAAAATGAGTTGGACTTAAACTTAAACTCTATATAAAACTTTACCATAGTTTTATTTTCATCTATGGGAATGAATTGCCATTCATTGTATAGATGTTTAAATATTCCATTTGATGATACAGCTTTTATCCAACCTTCATTTGTTCCACTTGGAGAAAGAGAAGTAACTTCTGATGTATATCTACCTTTAATTCCATGAAAAGCTGCGAGGAGATCCACAACCATTTGGTTGTTAATTTTTTCTTTTATATAAACGGCTTTGCACCAAGGAACAAAATCAGGATACCTTTCAACATCAATTACAATTTGGAATACTTCATTAGGCAAACATAGGAAAACACCCTGTTCTTTGTATTGATGAAGCATAAATGTTAAACCAATCAAAATAGGATCCGTATCTACCGTCAGCCTTAGTAGATTCCTGAGACTAAAGTTAAGGTGGGCATCGCGTATCAATTTCAACGAAATTAACAGAGGCAATTCCCTTGACTAGAAATTATCGCTCGGGAAATTTAACTTAACTCATAACGCATAGAACAGACCCTTAATTAATTGTAGATGATTTATACAAGGTGTGTCTATAGATATATTAAAGCTAGCGATTATTATTTAATCTTTATTAAACTTTGCATTCTAAGTATCATAGCTAATAAATATATCTTATGAACATTACTAAAGTTTTAACTATCATTGTTTTTATTGTAATTTCTTCAAGTGCTTACACTAATTGTACAGATCACAAAATTTTTGTGCATACTATGAAGCAACAAGTGGATGGTATATCTACAAAGGAGAATAAAAAAAACCGGGAATGTGTGCAAAAAAAGCTTCAGGAGGTCATTCAAAACAATGTTAACCTCAAAGGAATATCGCAATTCGTCATAGGAAAACATTGGGCTTTAGTTAAACAAAAAGAAAAAGAAGATTTTTTAAGAGAGTATGAAGTGTATCTTACGCGTTTGTGCGTTAAAATTTTATATAAATACATGCATGATAGTGAAATGATCATAATGAGTACAAAAGCAGTTGACGATGAAACTTGCTTAATTGGTACAAGATTTTCTTACGGTGATGAAGAATTTACAAATATTGATTTTAAAGTTACTAAAAATAACAGTTCTTTCTTGATAAGTGATGTTGTAATGAGTGGAATAAGTATTGCTATTAATCAACGTTATCAATTTAGTGAAAAAATCGACACGCATGGCATAGCAAGCGTTATAGCTGAATTAAAATGCAATAACAATCCATGATATATATGCCTCATTGGCCTAAGCCACTTGGTAGCAGGCCGAATGATTTTTCTCTTGATCGCATAAAAGGCTTTCTTAGCAAACTAGATAACCCCGAGAAAAAAGTGCCTCCCGTAATTCATATAGCTGGAACTAATGGGAAAGGCTCAACACTAGCATTTATAAGATATATAATGCAAGCAGCAGGGTATAAGGTACACGCATACACTTCTCCACATTTAGTGAGTTTTAATGAGAGGATAGTGATAGCCGGCAGCTATATCGACGATAATGAATTATATAGCTTATTAGAAGAATGTCGTGCAGTAATTGCAGAACAACCTATCACTCTGTTTGAAGCTGCAACTATTGCAGCTTTTTTAGCTTTTTCTCGTCATAAAGCCGATATAACTTTAGTTGAAGTGGGTATGGGTGGAAGGCTTGATGCAACAAATGTTATAGATAATCCGATTTTAACAATAATTACTTCCATTGCACTTGATCATACGGAATATCTTGGCCCTACTGTAGAAATTATAGCAGGTGAAAAGGCTGGAATAATGAAACCTAATGTTCCTTGCGTAATAGCACCGCAAGAAAAATCTATAGTGAACACGCTAAAACACCACGCAATAAATAAGAAATCTCCCTTGTATAGAGGAGGTCTTGAATGGAATTGCAAAAAAAAGAACAACAAAATGGTTTTTCAATCAGCTATTCAATCAATAGAATTTCCTTTGCCATCTTTAAAGGGTGATCATCAGGTGATTAATGCAGGCAATGCTATTGCAGCATGTAGTATTTTAAGTGGAAAGTATGAATTTGATATTGGAGAAGAGGATATCACTTCAGGTTTACAGTGCACTTATTGGCCTGCACGGCTAGAGTCTATAAAAGAAGGTAATTTAATTTTCCTACTACCGAAAGATTGGCAATTATTTTTAGATGGTGCACACAATAATGATGGTGCTAGAGTACTATCTCAGTGGGTAAAAGATAATTTTGCTGAAGGTATTTATATGGTTTTTGGTGTTACTAGTAACAGAAATGTGGAAGAGTTCTTAGAGCACTTAAAGCCATATATCAAGCTACTATGTGCGGTTTGTGTTAAGTCTGAACCTAAAGCAACAAATACAAATTTGATTAGGGAAAAAGCCAATAACATAGGAATAAAAGCAGTTGAATGTGAATCAATTGGCGATGCAATATCAAATCACATATTAAAAGCCTCTACCCAAAACGTCAAAACCATACTAATCTGTGGCTCATTGTTCCTAGCTAGAGACTTCGCTATGGAGAATAGCTAACTTTGATGATATTAACTGACCGATGGGGAAATAACTTTGATTGCTCATAGTACTGCTTGGCTTTTCGTTATCGACTTCTATAGTACTTCCCAAAGTAAATGATAAAGGTATAATAAGCTATTTGAGTTATAATGGCGTATAGTGTGGATTTAAG
>NZ_CACTIU010000037.1:0-12150 GCF_902713635.1 Wolbachia endosymbiont of Cardiocondyla obscurior
TAATGATAAAAAATTTAGAGAGAAATTTTATACACTATCGCTGATATTTTTCCTTAAGTTGACGCCATTGCCTGAACACTTACCTAATGATGAAGCTATCGAAAACATAGCAAAGAGACTTCAAAAATCTATAGACGATGCAAAAAAGCACAAGGTCATGTTTAGTGTTGATGTATTCCAAGGAGAAAAAAGTCATCAATAATAGATTATTCGATACTGATCTTATACCACCTCATGGAGCAAGATAAAAATGTTACTGAGACTGGAAAAGAAAAACTACGGCCTCTTATGTTAGAAATGTTTAATCTAGTTTCAACAGGCACTGATGTGAGCCAAGAAGTTCGGAGATTATTGCCAGAAGATATACTGAAAGAACGCGGCGAATATTTGTCACGTCTAAAACAAATTGTAAGTGATAGTATTGAAAATGACAAAAAAAAAGGAATTGTAGTAGAAAGAGATAATAAATTTTATTATGTACAGTGTCCAGAAAAAAGTGTGATCACTCCTGCAAAATTTATGAACTCCCCGGAATTTAAGGACTTAGAATATGGTGCATTGCGAATAGGAGAAGGAGATAATCTAATCTGAATAAAAAGCTGGCAATATCATGATATGCAAGGCAAAGTAAAAATGACCTTTAGGGTAGGCGATGAAAAGATCGAAATGATTTTATCTTCTGAAAAAGCTGAAAGTTTTGGTAAAATAATGGTACATATGGATGACAAAAGTTGTGAAATCTTCTCAAAGTACCTAAAAGAGCTAGAAAAAGAACCTCGTATAAGCAAGGTTGTTGAAGCTGCTAAAAGTTTTGCACAAACGAAAAGCAGTGCAGTTAGTCCACCTCTTTCTAATATGAAAAGTGTTGACACATCGCAACATTTTCAAAGTAGTGACCATGAATCACCAGAGCATTAACAATTATCATACATACATTGTTGCATATAGCAATAGTGTATGTGTATAGTTAGTAGGGTTTGTAAACTTAATAAAGTCTACAACTAATTTGAAAACTACTTTATTGTATGCAAGACTTTAAAATACTAGAAAATCTAAAAACCAAAGCACTAGAAGCTGAAAAAGGAGGCGGTTCTGACAGGATTACCAAACAACATGAAAAAGGGAAATTAACTGCTAGAGAAAGGCTCAGTATATTGCTCGATGAAAGTTCTTTTGCAGAATACGATAAATTCGTAAAACATCATGCAAATGATTTTGGCATGCAAAATGCTAATTTTTTAGGTGATGGGGTAGTGATTGGTCATGGTACTATTTATGGCAGAAAAGTTTTTGTTTATTCTCAGGATTTTACTGTCTTTGGTGGATCACTTGGTGCGTCACATGCAAAAAAAATATGCAAAATTATGGATATGGCAATTAATGCCAGGGTTCCAATTATCGGACTAAATGATTCTGGTGGAGCCAGAATTCAGGAAGGAGTAAATTCTCTTGCTGGTTATGGAGAAATTTTTCAAAGAAACGTAAATGCATCGGGTGTTATACCACAAATTTCTTTAATTATGGGCCCATGTGCAGGAGGTGCAGTTTATTCCCCAGCATTAACTGACTTTACTTTCATGGTGAAAAACAGTTCATATATGTTTATAACCGGGCCAGATGTAGTAAAAAAGGTTACCTACGAAGATGTAAGTTTCGAAGACCTCGGTGGAGCAAAAATTCATACAAGCAAAACAGGAGTAGCGGATTTTGCATTCAATAATGATGTTGAAATGCTGCTAAAAATGCGTGAATTCTTTACTTTCTTACCAGCAAATAATCAAGAATCACCAAAATCTGCACCAATCTGTAATGATGTTGACAACATTGATGAATCCTTAAACACTCTAATTCCTACCAATCCCAATACTCCTTACGATATGTACGAACTCATTGAAAAGGTGTGCGATGAGAGGAATTTCTTTGAACTGAAACCTGATTTTGCTCGTAATATCATAACTGGTTTTGGTAGAATTGGAGGAAATACTGTCGGTATTGTTGCAAATCAACCTATGCACCTTGCAGGATGTTTGGATATTGATTCTTCAAGAAAAGCTGCAAGGTTTGTAAGGTTTTGTGACGCATTTAACATTCCCATCATCACACTTATTGATGTTCCAGGATTTCTGCCGGGTACAAATCAAGAATACAATAATATAATACAACACGGAGCGAAACTGCTTTACGCTTACGCTGAAGCGACCGTGCCGAAAATTAGCCTTATCACTAGAAAAGCGTATGGTGGTGCATACATTGTTATGAATTCGAAACATCTAAAAGGTGATATAAATTATGCCTGGCCAACTGCTGAAATAGCTGTGATGGGCCCTGAAAGTGCAGTTGAGATTATATTTCGACACGAAAAAGATCAGCAAACGTTAATCAAAGAATACAAAGAAAAGTTCGCTAATCCATTTTTTGCTGCATCACATGGATACATTGATGACATTATAGTGCCAAGTAAAACAAGGTATCACTTTTATAAAGCATTAGAGCTACTCAAAAACAAGAAGGTAGAAAGGATATGGAAAAAGCATGACAACTTACCTCTGTAACTTTCTTCTAAGCCTTGCTTACAAGTTATGCAATATTATAAGTATAATCAGTGTGCCGTTACCAAGACTCGAACTTGGGACCTCGTCATTACCAATGACGTACTCTACCACCTGAGCTACAACGGCAAGTTTATATATTATGATAATGAATAACACAAAAAAGAATAAGGAAAAAGAAGAGGAGAAAAAAAGATTAGCGAAAGCTTTAAAGCAAAATATTTTGAAAAGAAAAAAGCAGCAACAGAGTAGACAGAGAACCCTTTCAAAACTCGTTTGTGGTGAGGAATTTTTAGGAGAAAGCACCGCAGAATACTCGAATGTATTTGAGAACGACAAAATTACCATCAGAAACTTAAGTTTTGAAGGAGGTATCATGCCAGAACTACCGGAAGTGGAAGTAATCTCTAATTTTTTGCTTGATAAAATTAAAAACAAGCAAATCAGTAATGTTATAGTGAATAATTGGAATTTACGTGCCCCAATAACAAAAAATATTGATGATATGCTAAAGGGCAAAGTCATACGCAACATCAAGCGTAGAGGTAAGTATACCATCTGGAATACAGATGGTAGTGTGGCTGTAATCATACATCTTGGCATGAGCGGAAAGCTTATATATGCTGACCACGATCAAATGCGGAATAAGCATGATCACGTGGTATTTTTATTTTCTGACAATACTTCAATAATTTTTAATGACCCAAGAAGATTTGGATTAGTTATCGTTTTAAATAAAGAACAAGAAACGGATTTTTTTAGCGATTTTGGAATAGAGCCCCTCACGGATGAATTCAGTGGAGACTATTTACAGGAGTTGCTGAAAAACAAAAAAGTGAATATCAAATCAGCGTTAATGGACAATAAATCAATAGTTGGCGTAGGCAACATATATGCTTCTGAGAGCTTGTTTAGAGCCCGTATATCACCACTCAGGTCAGCAAAAAACTTGACCTATAGAGAGTGCGAAAAACTTGCTGCTGAAATAAAAAATACTCTGAGTGATGCAATTGCTGCAGGTGGTTCAACACTGAAAGATTATGCACAGCCATCTGGATCTGCTGGATACTTTCAAAATAACTTTTACGTATATGGTAAAGTTCAAAAACCTTGCAAGATTTGCAATAATATCATAACACTTATACGACAAAATGGCCGTAGCACTTATTTTTGCAACGCGTGCCAGAATTAAGATTTTATTTTTTGATATGATATTTTCACTTGAAAAAGATCCATTTGATTTGTTTTCAAAGTGGTACAAAGCAGTACTTAATTCTCCGTGTGAACAACCAACTGCAATGACGCTAGCAACTTGTAGCAAAGACTGTATTCCATCTGCAAGAGTGGTATTACTAAAGGAATATAGCAAAGAAGGTTTTGTGTTTTTCACTAACGTAAACAGTAAAAAAGGGAAAGAATTGACTGAGAACCCCAAAGCTGCGTTAGTGTTTCATTGGATAGAATTTGCTAGGCAAGTGCGAATTGAAGGAGAGGTTAAACTTCTAAACGATGAAAGAACTGACAAATACTTCTCTTCTCGAGCGCTGGGTAGTCAAATTAGCGCATGGTGCTCAAAACAATCGAGCATTCTGAAAGATTGGCAAGATTTTGAGCAAGCTATAAAATTGAAGGAAAAAGAATTTCACAATACACAAGTTTCTCGTCCTGATTTTTGGGTGGGATTTTGCGTAATCCCAAAAGTAATTGAATTTTGGCAAGAAGGTGAATATAGGAAGCATATTAGATTTAGATACACTCTTGTTGAGGGAAGCGATTGGAAAGTGGAACAACTATATCCTTAAAAATGGTTGCGGGAGTAGGATTTGAACCTACGACCTTCAGGTTATGAGCCTGACGAGCTACCGAGCTGCTCCATCCCGCGTCGTTGCTTATTTAGTTATTATATATACAAATAATGAAAAAAGAAAAATAAAATTTCACCACATGCAAATATCGACACACTTATTAACTTTTCTTGACATAATAGTTAGTTATATACGTAACAATCTGCGCAATGAACAATATAACTTGATACTGTGGTTTCCTGTTTTTCAGTGTGTAGGAATTCTAACCTATTTTTCCCTAAGTTTTGAACCAAGCTGCATATCTATTTTTCTTTTGCTTTTACCCACACTAATTTTGATTGCAATATTGTATAAAAGGTACGCGATATTGTGTATCGCTTTAATTGCAGTGCTCATAGGATTTACAGCTAGTAAATTAAGAACAGCTTTAGTTGATACTCAAATTCTTGATAAAGAGAGATATGTAAAAGATATCGTTGCCACAGTGAAGGATATTAACGACAGGGGCTCATATAAACAATTTCTGCTTTCTGTTGAAAAATCCCCTACTATCTCAAAATCCTCTCCTGTCATCCCAGCGCCCCCTTTTGTCATCCCAGTACTTGATACTGGGATCCAGAAAAAAAAGATATGGATTCCAGCGTCACGCGCTGGAATGACACCGGATAGAGCTCTAGATAACATCAGAATATCAGTTAGAACCAAAGTGGAAAAAGGCATTAAAATAGGCGATCAAGTAAAATTATCAGCAAAACTCTTCCCTCTAAAGATTGCGCCCTCGGAGTATGCATACGATTTTGCAAGAATAGCATATTACCAGAAAATAAGTGCAACAGGCTTTGCAACAAGCAAAATAGCCCTGCACAAAAAGGCTGAAGCAAGGAAATTTCAAGAATATATAGAATCTTTCCGTCAATACATTTATGAAAACCTGCAGCAAAATATCAAGAAACCACATGCGGATATAATCTCTGCATTACTGATCGGTAAAAAAGATGGCATAGATCAAAAAACTATGGACGCGATACGAGATTCAGGTATAGCACATTTGTTTGCCATATCTGGTTTGCATTTATCATTCGTTGCTGGTCTGTTTTTTGTAGTGTTTCGTAATTTATTCGCAATATCTGAAACTTTGACTCTTAAGTATAACACCAAGAAAATATCTGCATTCCTTACTATCTTGCCAACCACGTTTTATTTGTTGATTACCGGTATGCAAATTTCTGCTCAGCGTGCCTACATCATGGTGATTTTAGTACTCGTTGCAATAATGATAGAGAGAAAATATCGAGGGTTAATAGCAATTGCGTTTGCTGCTGCAGTGATACTTATCATAGAACCTGAAGCAATTTTAAAGCCAGGCTTTCAGATGTCATTTTCTGCTGTTTTGGCACTGGTTGCCAGTTATCAAATTAATGCTAATAAATTATTCAAAATAAAAATAATGAAATATTTTGTGTCGATAATGATCAGCTCAGTAATAGCAAGTTTAGCAACTGTTCCGTATACGATATATAATTTTAATTATTTTTCAATTAGTGGCATTATCACAAATTTAGTTGCTATACCAATAGTTACATTAATTATTATTCCACTTGGAATAATCTATGTTTTGTTGATTCCTTTCGGTATTGAATGGATTATAGCGCCACTTGTAGAACGCCCAATTGACAGCATTTTGTATATAACAAACGCTATCGCTAGTCTTCAGTATTTGGTTATTCCCATTCGTACTTTTCCTGCCTCATCAATTATTATAATAACATTTGGGTTATTGTGGCTGTGCTTGTGGGAAAGAAATTGGCGTTTTTTGGGATTTTTTTTTATTGTACTAGGTATTTGCTTTAGCGCTGCATATAAAACCCCCGACATCCTAATAAATGCTGATAATGTTGCTGCAAAGGAGAGTGATAACTTACTATATTCTCTCACTAGAAAAAGCAGAAATTTTGTTATCAAAACGTGGGCAAAGCAAAACGGACAGAACCAAATTTTGAATCATACAAAATATAACAATTCAAATAAAAGGCTACAGTGTGAAGATTATGATTGTATATATAATAAAGGAAATAATAAATCAGTGCTACTTGCTTATAAAAAAGAAGATATTTCAGAAAATTGTGATAAAGTTGATTTAATAATTCAATTAAGTGAATTCGACTATTCAGCTTGCAACGCTAAAATTATTAAACATGCTGATCTAGAAACGTATGGCACACATTCTGTTTGGTTAACAAATCGTTACGTAAAGATTAATACAGTGCGCTCCAATAGGCCTTGGCACATGTTGAAAAATTAAGAAACTTGATTTTAAGGTTTGGTTAATGTATACCTAAATAAGTTTAAACTAGAAAAATGTTATGGTTACAGACACTCAAGATCCTTTCAAAGACTATTTTGATTTTTTAGGATTTAGAAAACTTTCTGACCAGCCCAGTAGAATTTTGAGCTCTATAAGAAAGTATTCTGGTACTATATCGATAGCAAGTACCATTGCTACTCTTATAGCATTTACTGCCTTTTCTATTCAGCCTGTTACAGTAAGTATTGCTGGGTTTGCGTTCACGCCAGCACCTCTTGCCTTTATTCCTCTTATAGTTCTCTTATTTACTGCTGTTATAAACTTTATAAATACACAAAAAATAAAAGAGAATGAAATAGATAAAAAAATAGGAAACTATCAAGTTGATGAACAGTACAGCCAGATTGCTCAAGAAGCTAAAAAAATTGAAATTGTAACAAATTTAGATAAAAAGGGGGAAAAGCTTTCAATAGTTTTACCAATTTCTAAGACGCAGAGAGAAATACTAGAAGATATAGAAGCAGAAAATAGAAATAGGATTCTCTTGTTTACTGGATCATATGTATTTGGTACTATTATAGTAGTTTCAGCAATATCACAATCCATTAATGCTCCAATAATATTAATAGCTTTATTAGTCGCTATTCTTTTATGCATCATATCAACACTTAGCAATCTAATAAGTAATAGCGTGGATCATGAAAATCATACTATTAGAAAACACAGTTCTTTAGGTCTTCTATTTCCATACTGGTCTGGAAAGGGCATGGTTGTATCAGTAGTAGAAAATAAGCTTGGTAAAAGGGAAAATGAACTAATATCTCTAATGAAAAAACTACTTAGTCCGCTTTGCAACTCATTTGACAGTAACCTTAAAAAAGCTTGCGATTTACTTGATAATAGTCTTTTAAAGCCTGCAAATATTAACATTAAAGAAACGCTTGATCACCTAAAAAAAATCAGAGAAGACATCAAAAAAGATTTAGATTGGCTACATGCAGAAATTTCAGAAGTTTTAAACAACACTAAAGAATTGACAAAAAAAGCACATTCACTAGATATTGAAGGTACTTTTTCTAGGTTAGAGAATGCTATTAAAATTGCTGAAGATAAAATTGAACGATTTGAACCAAGCCGCTTTGTAGGCTGGCTTCAATCAACTACGCAGTCTAATAATAACGAGTTCCTTAGCATGCTAAAAAAGTTAAAAGAGGATACAGAAGAGGAAAAAACGGAATTGAAGGAGCAATTAAACGTAGTAAGGAATGAATTAGAAGAAATAAAAAAGAAGCAAGCTCAACCAAGTACGCCTGATTCAGGAGCTAAAAATGAAAATAGTACTAATAATTTATTAGCATTAGAAAATAAAGTCAAAGAACTACGTGACACAGTTAGAAAGTTAGAGCTGGAAGCAGAACAAAATAAGCTGCAGCAAAAGAAGGAAAAGTTAGAGCAAAAAAAATCTGAACAAGAAGAAGCAGATGAATGGAAAGAAAAAATCAACGGCAAACCAAGTGAATTCTTATATTATTTATTAGAATCTATTAAGCTGGAAGAAAAAGATAATAAAGAAAAAAAGGTTGAGGCAACATTACGGGATTTTGATAACAAAATAATAATTCACTGGAAAGATGGCTCTCAAACAATTTGCCATATTAAAAAACAAGGTGATCTTCCTAGTACAAAAGTTGATTTTGTAGATCAAAATATTCAAGCAGCATTTGCAGTAGCTCGCGCGGGGTAGTTGTTATAGACCACTTAGAAGTAACCTTAAGTGTTAATAATGATAAAGAGAAATTAAGGTTAGACACCTATATAGCTGAAAAATGCAACATATCACGCAGCAAAGCGCAAAGATTGATACAAAATGAGCAGGTGAAATTACTTGGCACACCGATAATTAATAATGACTACATAGTAAAACCAGATGAAGAGTATGTGGTGCATCTCGTTCAACCTGACATATCCACATCAATTGAGCCTAATTATGACATAAAACTTAATATCGTCTATGAAGATGAAGACATTATAGTTCTGAGTAAACAAAGTGGATTAACAGTGCACCCAGGTGCTGGGACAAACAATGATACGCTTTTGAACGCAGTTATCGCTCACCTTAATGTAAGACCAGGAATTGTTCATAGACTCGATAAAGATACTAGTGGGCTAATGGTAATTGCAAAAAATGAAGCAGCCCATAGTTTTTTGTCTGAATTGTTATCGAATCGCAAAATAAAGCGGGAATACTTAGCAGTAGTTTGGGGAATATTATCTTCCCAGCAGGGAACTATAGAAACTAACATTGCTCCAAAGCGTGGTAATAAAGAAATGATGTGTGTAACAAAAATCACAGGCAAATTAGCAATCACTCACTATTTAGTGCAAAAAGTTATAGGACAAGCAAGCCTCGTTAAATGCACTTTAGAAACAGGTAGAACGCACCAAATTCGAGTCCACATGAGCCACATAGGACATTCCATAGTTGGTGATCAAGTTTACGGAAAAAATAGTAGTAAAAGCACAAAATATGCTAAAAACTCTAGTTTTATTCGTAATTTCAATAGGCAAGCACTGCATGCTTATACACTGGGCTTATATCACCCAAAAAGCAAGGAATACATGGAATTTGTCTCTGATTTACCGCAAGATATAAAAACTTTAATTGGTGAGTTTGACAACATATCTTAATAACATTCGTATTAACCTGTCAATATTATCATCCATGTTATCAGGAAGTTAATTAATGAAAGAAAAACTGCTGCACTACCTAGATCTTTCACCTTTTTTGAAAGTATGTGTTGTTCACTGGAAATACGCTCAATTGTCGTTTCAAAAGCAGTGTTAACAATTTCCACAATTAACACCAGGAATAGGCTGCTTATCATTACTGCACGTTCTAGATTACTTACATCCAAAACAAACAAAACTGAGACACATACTATAAAAAGCAGTAACTCCTGTCTGAACGCAATTTCTGATATAAAAGCTGATTTTATTCCTTCACAAGAGTATTGAATTGCTTTTATTAGACGAATAATGCCCTTCTTCGTTATTATTCACAAAACCCTTTAATCAAAATTTTAACTCATTTGGATTTGCTACACCCTATAGCATTTTTATCATTTGTTCACCCTATTGGTTTTGAAATTAAGATTTACTGCAACTACAATAAGTACTCTTATCATCACATTTTGGTGTTAAGTCGGGATAGAACGTGAGTATAGCATCATTCTTTCTTACAAACACTGATTGATAATTGTCATCTTCCATTTCATATAGACACATTCCATCTTTTCCTAATTCCTTAAACGCCTTAGTTGCAGAAATTATCGGCATGAAGGTTATATGCGTATCCATTTGGGCATTTAACTTTCACTTCCCCATCCTTACCCAAATATTTCATTCCAAATGTATAAACCGGCGGCTTAATATCTGATTCATTGCACAGGATTCCAACTGCCCATTTATCCTCTTGAGCTTCAACATATCTACCTACAAAATGCATACCACCTAATTTATCGTTTGGCTCACCACAAAAAATATGTCCAAACCCTATAGTTTCTTTTTCACTTCCACTATTTGTAAACCAAATGTTAGCCAGTTCATCTTTAAGTAACTCCAAATCCGCATCTGGCGTAATCACTTATATATTCCTTTCACTACTTCTTGATGCTGCGGACAACTAAGTAAAATTTTGAAATCTTCTTTATCTGGATGTGCTCCCCAATCTCCACAAACTTTCAACACTCCTCTATCGAAGTCAGTTAATTCTGAAACGGTGGCTGGTTGTGAACTGAAAAATGGTTCAAAATTGACTTCAACATTTTCTTCTACATAGCCGGTGTGAAAATAATGATCCTTAATATAAAAAATAAATCCTATTATTGGTATTATTAAACACAAAATTAGTTTAACTGTCTTCGACATAATCACGTTCACAAAAAAGCTAGCCTATAAGAAATAATTTAAAAAAGTTTTAATCTAATCGTTTTTGCAGAGCAGCAACTCCCGGCATTTCATCGCCACTTAACCAATCTAAAAATGCTCCTCCACCAGTGGAAACATATGTAAAATCCTTATCGGTAAGGCCTGCAGCGCTTATTGCAGATAGACTATCGCCTCCCCCTATTATGCTGGTTAACTTTCCTTTGTGCGTTAAGTCACTTACGATTTTCATTACCCCTATTGTACCGCTTGCAAAAGCTGAATGTTCAAAAACACCAATAGGTCCATTCCACAGCAGAGTCTTACTGCTTGCTATTATACTGCTTATTGTACTCAAAGTTTGTGGTCCGATATCCAAAATTATATCACCGTCCAAAATGGACTCAGTTCTTCTTGAAATACTAGTGCTGTAATCAGAGTTTACTGCAACCAGAACGTCTTCTGGCACAACTATTTTGCAATTGTTTTTATTTGCTGTTTCAACAATATTATGTAGAAGGTCGTCAACACCATTTTGAAAGAAAGATTTCCCTATATTTACTTTGCTAAATGACAAAAAATTATTGGCTATTGCACCACCTAGAACTAGGTAATTAACCTTTTCTGTTAGCTTCATAAGCACTTTTATTTTAGTTGATATTTTAGCTCCCCCAACTATCGCAGTAATAGGTTTAGCTTTAAACGATACAGCTTTTTCAAGATACTTTAGCTCATCTTGCAAGCAAAATCCTGCATAGGAAGGTAAAAATTCTGTAATGCGTGAAATAGAAGCGTGAGCTCTGTGAGAGCAAGAAAATGCATCATTTACATATATATCCACTAGAGATGCTAATTGTCTGGCAAAGTTTGCATCATTCTCCTTTTCCCCTTCATAAAATCTTAGATTCTCTAGTAATATTATATCTCCTGCATCCATAACACTTACTGCTCTTTGTACTTTTTCACCAACGCAATCGTCAATAAATTTCACTTTTTTATTTAGTAACTGCGATAAAGTGTCAATTACATTTTTTAGCGACAGATTATTGTCTCTGGCCTTTGGGCGTCCGAAATGTGATATAATAATAATCTTTGCACTCGCATTCACTAAATACTGAATAGTAGGCAATGCTCTCAAAATACGAGTGACATCACGAATTTCTCCATCTTTTATAGGAACATTGAAGTCAACTCTGAGTAAGACGGTTTTATTGTGAAGATCACAATTTTCTATACTGGGTATATTCATTGTAAAACTAAAGCTATAAAGCCACTATACAGCAGTTTGACCTAAAGTAAAGTTTTGAGTTATACGAACGTTTAAGGAAATTTGCACGCCAAACGCTTGACACTGGAACCTTATCGTCATGCCACCACGAACCGTCATACCGCCGGGTATCTCTTAGCCGCTAACACGTAGCGGGATACTTGACCTTTACAGGGATGACGATTGTCGTTTAGCCATAAATATTTAAGAAATTTACTAAACAGAAAAAAAGGCAAAAGAAGCCCCGTGGTTGGCTAATTACTTACATTATACTTTCAAGTATGGCGTTTTTTTATTCTA
>NZ_CACTIU010000038.1:0-12047 GCF_902713635.1 Wolbachia endosymbiont of Cardiocondyla obscurior
ATTTCTAATCCTCCAAAATTTTATTTTACCCGAAAAAACTCCTTTCTTTCTCTCCACTTTTTCTGGGTAAGGTCACTTGGCAACAGTTGCTCTACTTTCTCCTTCATCCAATGCTTCCATTGCTTCCATTGCTTTTTTCCTTAAGTCGTAACTATACGCTGCTGGCATACAAACCCCTCTACCATAAATCCATTCTTACCTTATTGGGATTATTATGAGAAGAGCTATAACTCTATGGGAGGGAAGCAAAATCTGGGATTCGGCCTTAATGGCATTAGCGTTGCATCAGCTTCACCCTCCCTGTGAGGTATTTTAGCTCTAATGCCTCACATCATAAAGATACAAGTGTCAAGCTACTTGGATGACAGGGGAGGGAGGCACTGGGATGACAGGAGAAGGTAGTGGGATGACACCCTGACAACCGTCATCCCGCTGCTTGTTAGCGGGATCTAGAGATACCGCGAATGAATCGCGGCATGACGTAGGACTGCTTTCATTCCAGTGCTTGACACTGGAATCCAGCCTTTCTGCAATCTCATCGAAAACGTTGTAACCACTTTCTATGCTAGTTTGCTTGTGAGCAACCTGGATTCCAGTGTCAAGCACTGGAATGACACCGTTATAAAGGAACCAGTGTCAGCTACTTGAATGACACAGTCTTTGCTTAAACCCGTAACGTTCGTACATTTTGCTAAAAGTTCAAATATCAACATCATGCACATTAAGTGCATTGCTATTAATAAAATCACGGCGTGGTTCAACTATATCACCCATTAATATTGAAAATATGGAATCAGCTTCTTCACAATCTTTTATTTCAACCTTTAATAAAGTTCTAGCCTCAGGATTTAACGTAGTATCCCATAGCTGATCAGCATTCATTTCACCAAGACCTTTAAATCTCTGCAGAGTTAAACCTTTTTTACCATAGTCCATTATTATTTTTGCAAGCGTACTTGGAGAAGTGATTCTTATTTCAGTTTCTTGTGACTTTAAAAATGAATCACCATTAAATAAATTACTTATACCATCAAGCAAACTTAATATGTTTTGCATATCTTTGCCTTCAAGCATACTAAGTGCAAATATATATTTGTCTGCCAATCCTTGAAACAATTTAGAGATATGAATTTCTTTTTCTTCATCTTTTATTTCCACTTCCCAAGTGTATTCGCTGTACATTAACTTCAAATACTTTAATATCTCATCAGCCGATGATAGAGCATTCTTTTTACTTAAAATTAGCAATGACTCTAAGAGATTTTGTGGTATTTCTCTATCATAATTTTTGCTAATATTAGAAGTGCTAACGCATTTATTCAAAATAAGGCGTAAGTTGTTAAATTCTGTAGCTGTACCACTTAGTGTTAATCTTTTAACTGCTGAGTTTATTATATACTCTTCAAAAGTTTCGTCATCTTTAATATAAGTGTCTTTGGCATTCTTTGTAACTTTATAGAGGGGTGGCTGTGCTATGTATAAGTAACCTTTTTCAATAACTTCACGCATATGTCTAAAAAAGAAAGTTAGAATCAAAGTTCTTATATGTGAACCATCAACATCTGCATCTGTCATGATGATAATTTTATGATATCTAGCTTTTTCAATATCGAAGTGTTCACTCCCTATTCCAGCACCAATTGCAGTGATTAAAGAGCCTATTTCTGCAGATGAAAAAATACGATTTAAACTTACACGTTCTACGTTTAGAATTTTTCCTCTTAAGGCAAGCACTGCTTGTGTTTTACGATTACGCCCCTGCTTTGCAGTACCACCTGCTGAATTACCCTCTACTATAAATAATTCCGATAACTCAGGGGCTTTTTCCTGGCAATCAGCAAGCTTTCCTGGCAGAGTTGCAATATCAATATTGTTTTTGCTTTTAACTAGCTCGCGCGCTTTTCTTGCAGCTTCTCTTCCTTTTGCTGACCTGATTGCTCTTTCTACTATGCTTGCTGCCAATTTGGGATCAGTTT
Source organism: Wolbachia endosymbiont of Cardiocondyla obscurior (assembly GCF_902713635.1). NCBI lineage: Bacteria > Pseudomonadati > Pseudomonadota > Alphaproteobacteria > Rickettsiales > Anaplasmataceae > Wolbachia > Wolbachia endosymbiont of Cardiocondyla obscurior. The sequence goes on from NZ_CACTIU010000038.1 coordinate 1,977, forward strand.
CAAGGATTGTGCTCAATTTATCAGAAACTATACTTTCTACAACTGCACGTGCTTCAGAACTAACTAGTTTATCTTTTGTTTGTGAAGAAAACTTAGGATCAGGCATCTTAAGAGATAAAACACAAGTTAAACCTTCTCTAACGTCCTCTCCAGTTAAATTTACTTTTGCTTTCTTTAAAAACCCTTCATTAGTTGCATAGGTATTGATACATCTAGTTAGTGCAGATCTAAATCCTGCCAAATGCGTACCACCATCTCGTTGCCGTATATTATTAGTGAAACACAACATATTCTCATAGTAGGAATCATTCCATTCCATCGATATTTCCAAGCTGATGCCAAGATCTTCTGCATCTCCTTTCATACTGGCAATTTTAGTTACATGTGTCTTATTCTTATCTAAATACTGCACAAAATTTGCTGTACCAAAATTGTCTTTAGATTGATTGCTCTGATTGAAATGAGATTCTGTATATGGTTCATTGCGCAGATCACGTAAAGTAATGTCGATATTTGAATTTAAAAATGCTAATTCTCTTATACGACTTTCAAGCGTTGAGTAACTGAAATTAATGCCATTAAAAGTCTCTGTTGATGGCATGAACGTGACTTTAGTTCCTCTTTTGTTTGTATTTTCGTTGACTACCTTTAAAGGTTCAATAGACTCACCATCTTCAAAAAGCATAAAGTGTTCTTTCTTATTGCGCCAAATAGTTAATTCCAACCAGCTTGATAATGCATTCACAACTGAGATTCCAACACCATGTAATCCCCCAGAAACTTTATAGGTATTGCTGTCAAATTTACCACCAGCATGGAGTTGAGTCATTATTACCTCTGCTGCTGATATTCCTTCTTCTTCATGAATGTCAGTTGGAATGCCACGACCATTATCAGTTACAGATACTGAACCATCTTTATTTATGCTAACTTCAATTTGATCACAATATCCAGCTAAAGATTCATCTATTGCGTTATCAACAACCTCATATACCATGTGGTGCAAGCCAGATCCATCGTCAGTGTCACCAATGTACATACCTGGACGTTTCCTTACAGCATCAAGACCCCTTAAGATTTTTATTGCATCGGCATTATAACTATTTTCCATGGTATTGCTTCGTTTATGAATGTTAATTAATATTACATTCATATATGCTGATTAGCAACATTTTTAAACTGATAACCCATATTAAAAGCACAATTTTACGAATGTTTATTTTTGAAGACAGCAAATAGTGTCATTCCAATGTGTCTTCCAGGTGGAGATTAAATTATAATGCTCATGCAGTTGCGTAATTAACAGAAAAATCTATAATTCAGTTTACGTATTTTCTGATCTCAGCCAAAATCTTATCAGATTGACTTTCGTCTGAATTTAAATCAGCTGCAAAGTGTGTAACATATCTTCCTCCAGGGCCAATAAGATATATTATCGAAGAATGGTTGATTTCTTCTTCTCCGTCTACTTTGCTTGCATATACTTTATATTTTGCAACTACTTCGTCTATTTTTTCTCTTTCACCAGTTAACATTTGTATTCTGTGGTCAAATTGCTGCTGAAATTCTTTAAGTCTTTCCGTGCTATCGCGTTCAGGATCAACTGTGATGAAGAATGTTTGTAGCTTGTTGTTAGTTTTCTCATCTAACTTTGCAAGTGTTTCTGAAATTATTCCAAGGTTCATAGGGCAAATTCTTTTGCATGAGGAAAACCCAAAGAAAATCATCATGTATTTATCTTTAAAATCACTACTGCGCAGGATCTGTCCGTCCTGATTAATTAAAGAAAAATCTCCGCCTATCTTAACTTCTGCGTTGTGAATCGCTGCTGGGGCAAATATGCCTTTTTTAGTGAAATAACAATAACCTAAAAAAACAACTGCTAATGCTGCTAGCACATTAGATGACAATCTTATAAACCTTACCATTAGAATGCTCTCAGTAAAATTAAATTGTATCTTTATTGGTTAACCTATTCAATATATTTATTCCAAAGTGTATTGTTAATTTTGTCTAACAGTTTCTTATGTTCATCAATTTCTTCACTATTTGGTGAATGTTCTCTGGGAGTTAGATTACGCACTTTATGCTGAACGAATGTAGAGTTACTGTCCTGATTGCATTCATTATCAAACAGAAAGGTTTGTAACCCTCCTGTAAGTTCAACATATACCTTTGCAAGCAATTGAGCATCAACTAGTGCTCCGTGCAATTCTCTATTCTCTAGCGATATATCAAAACGCTTACATAATGCATTCAAAGAAGCAGGTGATCCTGCGAATTTTTTCCTCGCAAGAGGTAATGTATCTAGCACTCTATCTGAGGAAATTAACCCAGCATTCAGCTTGCTTAGCTCCATGTTAAGGAACTTAACATCGAATTCAGCGTTGTGAATTACCAAAATATCATTAGATATAAAGTCAAGAAATTCAAGTGCAACATCTGAAAATAATGGTTTATCTTCTAAAAATTCTTCACTAATACCGTGAATCTTAAACGAGTGATAAGGTATATCTCTTTCTGGGTTAAGGTACCGATGGAATACTTTACCTGTTGGAATACGATTAATTAATTCCACACACCCTATTTCAATAATTCGATGACCAGATTCAGTGTCAAGACCTGTCGTTTCAGTGTCAAGTACTATTTCGCGTAGCTTGCTTTCCATTTCAAATAAAACTCATCTTACTTATCATTTGTCTTATCGTTACTTGTCTTTTTATAGTGAATAGAAACAAGCAACCAGCTTGGGTCTGATGAATTAACATTTTTTTTGAATTGCCATACATCCTCAACTTTATTAATAGTGGATGTACTACCTGATATTGTATCTCCTTCATTGTTCTTAACGAAGTTAATTTGCTCTGAAAGGAAATATACTGTAATAAACACTGCGTTTTTTACTAGCTTTATTTCTAAAATCTTTTGTGAAACGATAGAAACAATTATAGACTCGTGCACCTCTTTACGATGTTTAATCTTCTCTGCAAAATTATCATATAAGTCTTTATCGAGAAGTGGTTTTAACTGAGACAAATTTCCTTGATTGAAACATTTTATTATTAATTCAAAAGCTATGCTTGAACCTTCTATAAAGTGGGAAATAGAAAAATCTTTGTTTTTTTTTAATATTTGTTTATAAGTAACTTTTATTGAATTTTCATCATTGCTATCAATGTAACCCTCAATGTTTTCTACTACATCTTCTCTACTTCGGCTTACATCCAATACATTAGTTAGCTTTTTTAGGTTGAGGTTGGCTGACCTTCCTAAAGAATTATACAAACGTGAAAAAATGAACGCCGCTAATAAAGCATATATTACAAGCTCTATCATAGTAACTCAACTCCTTGGCATATAAAGTATCCGAACATTATTAATTATTAATGAAAATATGTTTTTCATATCAACTTATAATCAGGTTTGCTATTCGTTTGTAAATGAATATATTATATAAGAAAGTATTAAATATCTCAACTTAATTAAAGGAGACGTAAGAAATGCCACAACAAAAAATGAGAATTCACGGTCAATATGTTAAAGATCTATCATTTGAGAATCCGAATTCGCCATTCCTTTCTTCTAGTAAAGCTCCAGATATTAATGTAATGGTTAATATCAATTCAGCAAAATTAGAAGGGACGAAAAACAAAGAAGAAGTGAATGAAGAAAAATCTTTTCATGAAATTACTTTGCATATAGAAGTCAAAGCAACGGTAAAAGATGAAGGCATAAAAGATGGTGTAGCTTTCATTTGTGAGACGAAATATTGTGGCATTTTTTCAATAGAAAATTTAAAAGAGTTGAGTGAGGAAGAGGTAAGACAAGCTTTGTTTATTGGCGGACCTACTTTTCTTTTTCCTTTTGCAAGAGAAATAATTGCAAGAGTTACAAGTAGTGGTGGATTTCCCCCACTGATGCTAGATCCGATAGATTTCGAAACTATGTATGAGCAGCAAGGTCAACAACAAAAAAGTAACGGCAGTAATTCCAATTTTAACTAATATAGTGTGATAGGATGAACAATTCTTTAAATGCAAAAACGACTTTAAACATTGACGGGAAGTCATACAACTATTTTAGCCTAAGTAGTGCTAGTGAATTTTTAGGAATAGATGTGACTAAATTGCCTTGCTCACTTAAGGTTCTGCTTGAAAGTTTATTGCGCAATGAAGATGGAGTGAACGTAAAGCTAGATGACATAAGAGTACTAGCAGACTGCGTTAATAAACACACTAATCACGAAATTAGCTATAAACCAGCAAGGGTGTTGATGCAAGATTTTACAGGGGTTCCTGCTGTTGTTGATCTAGCTTCAATGCGGGACTATGTTAAGAAAAATGGAGGAAACCCAAGCAATATAAATCCGTCTGTACCGGTTGATCTTGTGATTGACCATTCTGTTCAAGTAGATAGTTATGGAAGTGTTTCCGCATTCAGTAAGAATGTTGAGTTAGAAGTAAAAAGAAATTTGGAGAGATATCAATTTTTAAAGTGGGGAGAATCGTCCTTCACAAATTTTAGAGTAGTGCTGCCTGGCACAGGGATTTGCCACCAAGTGAATCTTGAATATTTAGCGCAAGTTGTGTGTAATAATGATGGAGTCATATATCCTGATACTTTAGTTGGTACTGACAGCCATACTACAATGGTTAACGGATTATCAGTTCTTGGTTGGGGTGTTGGAGGCATAGAAGCTGAGTCTGTGATGCTTGGTCAACCAATTAGTATGGTGATTCCAGAAGTAGTTGGATTTAAATTAATTGGCAGATTGTCGGAAGGAGTAACTGCGACCGATTTAGTGCTGACGGTTACCAATATCCTAAGAACAAAAGGCGTTGTTGGTAAGTTTGTAGAATTTTATGGTGATGGTTTAGATTATTTATCTTTGGCAGATAGAGCCACTATAGCAAACATGGCCCCAGAGTATGGTGCAACTTGTGGGTTTTTTCCAATTGATCAGAAAACACTCGATTATTTACATTTAACAGGGCGACCAGAAAAGCTGATTAAGTTAGTTGAGGCTTATGCGAAAGAGCAAGGATTGTGGCGTAGCAATAATGAGTTAGCATTTTTTGACACACTAGAACTTGATTTATCGAGCGTGAAGCCAGTAATGGCTGGTCCTAAAAGACCACAAGATAAGGTTTTTCTTTCACAAGTGGCAGAGTCTTTTTCTAAATCATTTTCAGTTAATGAGTCAAAGGAAAGCGATAAACTCCAAGATGGAAGTGTAGTTATTGCAGCAATAACAAGCTGCACTAATACCTCAAATCCAAGTGTGATGATTGCTGCAGGTCTTGTAGCTCGTAATGCAATTAAACTTGGATTAAAATCAAAGCCTTGGGTTAAAACTTCTCTTGCTCCAGGGTCACAAGTTGTAACAGAATATTTAGAAAAGTCTGGATTGCAGGTAGATCTAAATGCTTTGGGTTTTAATCTAGTTGGATATGGTTGCACAACTTGCATTGGGAATTCTGGTCCACTTAATAAAGATATAGAAGATGGCATTAAAAACAAAAACTTAACCGTTGCTGCAGTTTTATCTGGCAATCGTAACTTTGAAGGAAGAATTCATCCGTTAGTCAAAGCTAATTACTTGGCATCTCCGCCACTTGTTGTTGCATATGCACTTGCTGGTACTGTGCAAATTGATCTGACAAAAGATTCAATATGCAAAGATAAGAATGGAAATGACGTCCATCTCAAGGATATATGGCCAACAAACAATGAAATCGAAGATTGTGTTAAAAATGTGGTAACACGTGAGATGTTTATACAAAAGTATAAGGATGTTTTTTCTGGTGATGAACATTGGCGAAAGATAAAGTGTGAAAAAAGTGAAATCTATAATTGGGATGCAAATAGCACTTACATACAAAATCCGCCCTATTTTGATAATTTATCACCTAAAAATAATAAAATCGATATAAAAGGTGCACAAATATTGGCAATGTTTGGCGATAGCGTAACCACTGACCACATTTCCCCTGCTGGAAATATTGCCTCAAGTAGTCCTGCAGGTATATATTTAAAAAATCTTGGAATTGAGCCACAGGACTTTAATTCGTATGGGTCTCGTCGTGGTAACCACAATGTAATGATGCGTGGGACTTTTGCTAACATTAGAATAAAAAATGAAATGGTAAGCATCGAAGGCGGCTATACAAAATATATTCCTTCTCAAGAAACTATGTCGATTTTTGATGCAGCAATGCGCTACAAGGAAGCTCTCATCATTGTGGCAGGAAAGGAGTATGGCACAGGTTCAAGTAGGGATTGGGCAGCAAAGGGTACTTTATTGTTGGGGGTTAAAGTTGTCATTGCAGAAAGCTTTGAGCGTATACATAGGTCCAACTTGGTCGGCATGGGTGTTCTTCCACTTATATTCCAAAATGGAATAACCAGAAAGATATTTGATGGTAGCGAGGTAATAAGCATAAAAGGTGAAATAGTGCCAGGTGGAAATCTAGAATGCATCATCAAAAGAAAGGATAATTCAAAGCAATCAATTCAACTCAAATGCTGTGTACAAACCGCAACTGAGACTAAATACTTGATGTGTGGTGGAGTGTTGAGCTACATACTTGCACAATCTTTTTGATTTAGTGAAGTTATTGCATGGACTTCTTTTAGCCAGCCCTGATCCCTTTGTAAATAGCAATTTGCTCTGCGCAAAGTTATGATATAATTTCACCATACATATGGTGTCGGAGTATTTTTTGGAGATAATTATATATGATAAGCTCTATACAAGAACCTAATGAACTCAGAAAACGTTTACAAGGATTTTATCGTACTGATGAAAAGAGTTATATACGTTATCTTGTAGAAAAAGCAGAGCTTTCGGCTGATTCAAAAAATAGAATTTATAATATTGCAAAACAAGTTATTGAAAAAATCAAACACAATAAATTAAGTATTGTAGATTCCTTTATGCAGCAATACTCGCTTTCCAATGATGAAGGAATAGCATTGATGTGCCTTGCTGAATCGCTACTTAGAATACCAGATGATTATACAATAGACGAGCTAATCAAAGATAAAATTGCCAATCAAGAATGGAGTAAATATTTAGGATATTCTTCTTCATTGTTCGTCAATGCTTCCACGTGGAGTTTAATGATAGGTAGCAGTATATTGAGAGATAATGAAGGCGATTCGAAGTTCTATTACGCAATTTCTAAGTTACTTAAGAATTTAGGAGAACCGATCATTCGCAAAGCAGTAAAACAAGCAATGTCTATGCTTGGTAATCATTTTGTTGTTGGAGAAACCATAGAAGAAGCTTTAAGGTACGCAAAACTAGATGACAATAGTAAGTTTTTATACTCTTTTGATATGCTTGGCGAAGCTGCTCACACAACTGAGGATGCAGAAGAGTATTTTAATTCATACATGCACTCAATAAAAGCTATAGGTGAATCCACTGAAATAAATGATTGTTTTAAATCCCATGGAATTTCAATCAAACTTTCTGCTTTACACCCACGTTATGAATTTAGTCAATTTGGCCGAATTGCTGGTGAGATATTCACTAAGGTTTTAGAGCTCTGCCGCGAGGCAAAAAAATACAACATTTCACTATGCATAGACGCAGAAGAAACAGAAAGGCTTGAAATTTCCTTAATCTTGTTTGAACAATTACGGCTTGATGAATCACTTTCTGAGTGGGAAGGGCTCGGCTTGGCTGTACAAGCATATCAAAAACGTGCTTTATCTGTTCTTGACTTTGTAGAGGATGTTGCTATTCGATCAAAGCACAAAATTATGGTGAGGCTTGTAAAAGGTGCATATTGGGATTCAGAAATCAAGTGTACGCAAGAATTGGGATTAAATGATTACTCAGTATTTACAAGAAAAAGCTATACTGACGTATCTTACCTCGTGTGCGCACAGAAACTTTTGAGTAAACCAAACAGCTTTTACCCATGCTTTGGAACTCATAACGTCTATACTTTTGCTTCTATCATGGAACTTGCTGATAAAAACCACCCTGGATTTGAATTTCAACGCTTACATGGAATGGCAAAAGACTTATATGATTATGCAATGTCAGAGCTTGCAACAAATGTTAGCTGTCGTGTCTACGCACCCGTTGGGGAACATAGTGACTTGTTGCCTTATCTTATAAGACGCCTTCTTGAAAATGGAGCTAATAGTTCGTTTGTTAATCAAATAAGTGATCCTAACGTTAAAATCGATGAGTTAATTTCAGATCCACTGGAAAAAGCTATAAATTTTAATTATGAACCTCATCCAGGCATTCCATTACCACAAGATATTTTGGGACCAGAAAGAAAAAATTCCTTGGGGATGGATATTAGTGATTCTGTGATAGTCTCACAATTTGCAGATGATATAAAGGGTTTTAGTGAAAAAAAGTGGCAAGTTGGACCAATAATTGATGGAAAAGCACTATTTGATAATGCTGAATTTATCGAAGTAGTGAATCCTGCACATTTGGAAAATGTAATTGGAGAAGTGTCAAGTGCAACAAGCGATCAAGCTTTAAACGCTCTTGAAATAGCACATAGTGCTTTTGCTAAGTGGCAGAATGTTTCAGCAGAAGAGCGCGCTAAATGCCTTGAAAAAGCTGCAGATTTGCTTGAGGAAAGGATGAAAGAGTTAATTTACATTCTGATTGTGGAAGCAGGAAAAATTTTATCCGATGCAATAGCAGAAGTAAGAGAGGCAATCGACTTTCTGCGTTATTATGCAATGATAGCAAAAAATGAACTGAGCGACTGGAAAAAATTGCCGGGCCCAACAGGTGAAGATAACTTCATCTTTTTTGAAGGCAGAGGAGTTTTCTTATGCATATCACCGTGGAATTTTCCGCTCGCTATCTTCATTGGGCAGGTCTCAGCTGCACTTGCAGCAGGTAATGCAGTGCTGGCAAAACCGGCAGAGCAAACGCCGATTATTGCCTACGAAGCTGTTAAGATACTACATGAAGCTGGGATACCAAAGAATGTGTTACACCTCATTCCTGGGGATGGTGGATATTTAGGCAAAATATTAGTTTCAGACAATAGAATTGCCGGAGTAGCTTTTACTGGCTCAACACAAACTGCTCAAATAATCAATAAAATGCTTGCAAATAGGGATGGTCCTATTGTGCCACTTATTGCTGAAACAGGAGGGCTCAATGCTATGATAGTTGATAGCTCTGCTCTTTTAGAGCAAGTGGCTATGGATGCTTTGCTTTCTGCGTTTCGTAGCAGTGGTCAACGCTGTTCTGCACTTAGAGTGCTGTTTATTCAAGAGGACATAGCAGAGAAGCAGATAAAAATGATATGCGGTGCAGCGCAAGAACTCAAGATTGGTGACCCAATACAACTTAGTACTGATATTGGTCCAATAATTGACAAAGCATCTATCGATATGCTAACTCAACATACGCAAAAAATGTCAGAGGACGAAGATTCAAATCTGTTATTTAAAGTACCCATGGATACAAATTCTCATAATGGTTATTTCTTTCCTCCATATATTTATGAAATACAAAAAATTTCGCAATTAAAGCAAGAAGTATTTGGTCCTATTTTACATATCATACGTTTTAACAAGTCACAATTAAATGAAGTTATAAGTGATATAAATAGTACTGGATATGGACTCACGTTTTCTTTGCAGAGTCGTATACAAAGTCAAATTGATACTATAAGTAAAAAAATATCAGTTGGAAATGTCTACATCAACCGTAACCAGATAGGTGCAGCAGTTGGGATACAACCATTTGGTGGTAGAGGACTATCTGGCACTGGGCCAAAAGCTGGTGGTCCTCATTATTTACAGCGTTTTTCTACAGAAAAAGTTGTAAGTGTTAACACTACAGCATTTGGTGGTAACACTACACTTATGTGTTTGGATTAATTTGCAGGCCCTAATTTTTCTTACCCCTAAACTAGACGTTCGTGCAGTTATGTACACAGCGCTAAAATCCGAAAAGGACCAGCTCATGCACTGAAATAAATCGTATCCATTCAGCCAATGACGTCAACTTAAGAACTTTCATTAGCAAACTCTCCTAAAGACATGATGGCGTTTAGGCTTATCTACTTTATT